>PLNY01000223.1 GCA_003141915.1 Anaerolineae bacterium
GATATTCTGTTTAATAACGCGGGCTTTGGTCGACTCGATTGGCTCGAAAATCTGGCTATGGCGCGCGATATTGAAACGCAAGTGGATGTCAATTTGCTGGGCGTGATTCAAGTGACACGCGCGGCTCTCCCGTATATGCTGGAACAGGGATACGGGCATATCATCAATATGTCTTCTGTTGCCGGATGGATCGCCGCGCCGCTTTATACAATTTATTCCGCAACAAAGTTTGGCGTGCGCGCCTTTACCGATGCATTGCGTCGCGAAGTTTCACCATTTGGAATCAAAGTCTCTGGAATTTATCCGGGTCCCGCGAGAACCGAGTTTGGACAACACACCGGCAAGTCCGAAGCCGAAAGTAGTTTGGATGTATTCAATGGTTTATCCATGACGTCCGAGCGTATGGCTCGCCGTGTGGTGAAACTTGCAAAACATCCGCGCCGGGTTGTCATCATTCCATGGTGGTATCGCGTCGTCATTGGATTCGATACATTCTTTCCTGCCGTTGTGGATTGGTTTTTGAAGCAATTTTTCGTTCGCCAAAACCATAAGCTCGAATGAAACAGGATTGCATATGAACTCAGCGCGACTCGAAAAACTTTATGTGGCTCTCGCTCAAGCCGGACTGGATGCGGTGGTCATCAACCCCGGACCGACTCTCACCTATTTAACGGGTTTGAAATTCCATCTCATGGAGCGACCGGTTGTGTTATTGGTCGCACAAGGAAAAGATCCAGCCATTGTTTTGCCCGAACTCGAATCGCCGAAGGTGAAACTCTTTCCTTATCAAGTGAATGCGTTTGCTTATGGCGAGAATCCCTCTGAGTGGGATGCCGTCTTTCGCAAAGCGGTTCAATCGCTTGGACTCAATGGAAAAAGAATCGGCGTCGAACCGCGTCAATTGCGTTTATTGGAATTTCGTTACGTTCATGATGGCGCGCCCGAAGCGGATTTCCCGGATGCGTCGGAGGCGACGGCGTCGCTTCGTTTGCGCAAGGATCAGGCTGAAGTTGATGCGATGAAACGGGCAGTTAGAGTCGCGCAGGACGCGCTCGAAGCGACGATTCCATTAATCAAAATTGGAATGACTGAAAAAGAAATCGCATCGGAGTTGACGCTTCAATTGCTGAAGCATGGTTCCGAATCGGAATTTCCGTTTTCACCAATCGTTTCTGCTGGGCCAAATTCTGCGAATCCGCACGCGTCTCCATCGGATCGAAAACTTCAGCGCGGCGATTTGCTGGTTGTGGATTGGGGCGCGACCGTGGACGGTTATATCTCTGATCTGACGCGCACGTTCGCG
Source organism: Anaerolineae bacterium (assembly GCA_003141915.1). Lineage (GTDB taxonomy): Bacteria > Chloroflexota > Anaerolineae > Anaerolineales > Villigracilaceae > Fen-1038. The sequence goes on from PLNY01000223.1 coordinate 1,304, forward strand.
GTGGGGGAGGTCGAGCCGGAGTTCAAGAAGATGGCTGAGATTGTGTTGAAAGCGAATGAAGCCGGTCGTGCAGCGGGCCGGCCCGGCGTCGCGTGTGCGAACGTGGATCAAGCCGCGCGGGCCGTGATCGAGCAAGCGGGTTACGGAAAATATTTCACGCATCGCACGGGTCACGGCATTGGCATGGAAGGACATGAAGAGCCGTATATGCGCGGCGATAACATGCAAATGCTGTATCCGGGAATGGCTTATACGGTGGAACCGGGAATCTATTTGCCGGAGCGCGGCGGTGTGCGCATCGAAGATAATGTAGTGGTTACGAAAGACGGCGTGGAAGTGTTGAGCGATATGCCGCGCCAATTGCGAATCGTGGGCTGACCCGGATTTGCATTTGTCCGAGGCTGAATGTCGCATGTAACTAGACAAGATGGATTCTTTCAAGTATTATTACGCGGTTGTAGTATTGAACATTGAAGCGGCATTGCGGCATTCCAGTTTGCGACTGGACGCGGTTCGCCGTTACCGAAAATTTGGCAGACACACACTGATTTCGGAGAAGTAGGGACTGTGGCAGTTTTTTCCAAAGACCTTGGCATTGACCTGGGAACCATGTTCACTCGTCTTGCAGACAGTACGCAAGTGCTTTTGCAGGAACCGACGATTGTTGCCATTGAAGTGGAAGAGCAGAAAATGGTGGCGGTTGGTCAGGAAGCGCGCGACATGTTTGGCCGCGTCCCTGATAGCATCGAGGTGGCGCGTCCGCTCCGAAATGGCGTGATCGCCGATTATGAAATCACGGAGACTTTGCTTTCCTATTTGCTTCAGCGTGTCAGTGGATCATTGCGCGTCTTCCGTCCGCGCACGATGATTTCCGTGCCTTATGGGGTTACCAGCGTGGAACGGCGCGCGGTATACGAGGCTGTGATGGAAGCGGGTTCGCGCGAGACGTCGCTTATTCAACAATCGCTGGCGGCCGCGCTGGGTATTGACCTGCCAATTAATTCGCCTTCCGGCAACATGGTCATTTGTCTCGGCGGCGGGTGTACCGAAGCTTCGGTGATGGCAATGTACAGCATTGTATCGGCGGATACTTTGAGAAAAGGCGGCATTGATTTTGATGAAGCCATTATCAGTTATGTTCGACACAAATATGGAGTCATCATTGGTCAAGCCACCGCGGAACAACTTAAGATCAAGATCGGCGCGGCGGTTCCACAGGATACGGAAAACAGTATGGAAGTTCAGGGACAGGATCAAGTGACAGGCTTGCCGCGTCCTATCACGTTGGTAACGGGGGAGATCGTTGAAGCTTTACAAGATCCACTCAAAGAAGTAGCGGAAACTTGCCGTAAAGTTTTGGAGAAGACTCCGCCTGAGCTGGTCGCCGATATCATTGATCGCGGCGTTGCCCTATGCGGTGGTGGCGCGCTTCTGCGCGGCGTGGATAAATTATTAACCAAGTCGCTTGGCATCCCGGCTTATCTGGTTGACAACCCGTTGACCTGCGTGGTGGAAGGCACGGTGCGCGGCCTCGGGATGATGAATATCTTAAAGCGGAGCCTGCCTCAGGTCTAGCTAGAATGAAGCGAGAATAAAAGGGCGGCCATGTTTTGGCTGCTGTATTGAATATACTGGGATCAGTCGGTATGTTCACGATGGACATGATCTACCAATCCATTCAGACGCGTTTGTCTTTCATGCGGTTAATCATGGGAACACGTGAAAGGTTGACGAAGACTCTGCCTATGATGCGATAAAGTCTTCGCTGTAGACAGTTCCGAATACTGCCTCGGTACAGTTACCAGGCGTTTCGGATGTAAATGTAAATGGCTGGTTCGTCATCGATCGCACCTGTTCTCTTATCGGTAATCAGCCGAAGACTACACTTATTACAGACCCAAAATTCATGAAGGATAAGCGCCAATAATCGAGAGAACTTTTTGTGGGTTCTCATTGTAACGTTTGAAGAAGTCGTAGGAAGCTTCGATCAGGAGTTTCACGGTTTCAAAGATTTCACAATGCGTAACTTCTCGCCGAAAGTGACGCCACAACATCTCAATCGGATTCAGCCAAGGACTGTAAGTTGGTAAGTAAAGCAAAACCAAGCGTCCCGCGGCGGCCCGCACCACGGCTTCCACTGCTGCGGACGGCTAAACGCGATGTCTTCCTTGGCAAGTTCGCGGCGGATGGTTCGGTGGAAAGACGGTTGCCTGTGTCTTCCGCCATAAAATCTTCCAGGCGTTGTAAAGTCCACATCGAATACTCTAAATTCAGGCTCCGCGGTTGCCTGCGGACCACTTCGAGTAATCGCTTCTGGAATTCATTGCTCACCGATGAGAGATGTCCGGAACGGGGCGCATCTTTCAATCCTTCGATCCCTTCAGAATTATACCGATGTAGCCATCTCAAAACGGTCACTGAGCTTTCTCGAACAATCTCCGCAATCTCGTGTCAGCAATTAGCCCTTTCTCGGCTGACAATAGCACCATTTGAGCCCGGGTACGTACCCGGGGTACGTCGGTTTTTCGGTATAGATCATCCAATTCAACTTTCTGCTCTTCAGATAAGGCCTGCACGTAAAGCTTATTCATACCACCATTTTATCCTAAAGAACTTCCGCGTCTGTACTTAGGGCCAAGTTAGCTGAATCGTCTTGTCGCGATACGCCTTGGGTTTTTCAACTTGAAACAGTGGCGGGAGGCTTTTTTAACGGCTAACGGAAATCTATTGCATTATATGCAAACTTGCATCCCTTTTTTGATTGTCTTATCTATTTCCCAAAAACTTACATTATCCACTACACTGTATCTCATGGCATTGCCAAAGATACTGTTAATATGATAACGACATTTTCCGTTCTTGAAAAAAACATGGCTATGCCTATGTTCACCCTTGACAAGTGTGAAAAAAGGTGCAAGAATAGGGTAGCGTTATCAGGAAATCGTTACCATACTAGTGTATAAAATCACGATGAGTTGATGAATGCCGACAGTACATGATGTAGCAAAACGAGCGGATGTTGCGCCTATCACCGTATCCCGAGTCATTAACAACTCAGGCTACGTCAGTCAGGCGACGAGGAAACGTGTTGAGGCGGCGGTTAAGGAATTGGGATATATACCGAATACGCTGGCGCGTGGTCTTCGATCGAAGCGAACGAATACGCTGGCGCTGGTAGTGACAGATATCACGAATCCATACTTTACGCTGATGGCGAGGGGGGTGGAGGATGTGGCCGGGGATTCCGGCTATACAGTTATCTACAGCAATACGGATGAGTCTGAAGCCAAAGAAGAGAAGTACGCCAATATTTTAGCTCAGAGGCAGGTTGATGGCGTACTTTTGGTCCCAGCCGGCGGCAATGAAAAGACTATTAAATTTTTAGTGTCAAATGGTATTTCTGTCGTTGTCCTTGATCGTCGTGTTCCGGGGGTGTATATAGACTTTGTCCGCTCTGATTCGGAAGAAGGGGCCTACCATTTAACAAATTTGCTGATCAGGTTGGGACATAAACGCATTGCTTTCATTACAGGGCCTAATGGTGTTTCCACTTCTGCAGATCGCTTGGCTGGATATCGGCGGGCTTTAACAGGAGCTGGCTTCAAAAATGAAATTGTCTATTATGGGTTATACAACCAGCAGAGTGGTAATGAACTTACAAAGCAGGCAATGGCGCAGTCGCCAAAGCCAACGGCTATATTTGGCGCTAATAACTTCATTATGATTGGGATCATAAAGGCTTTGCGCGACTTGAATATTTATGTGCCTGAGAATGTTTCCGTGGTTGGTTTTGATGATCTACCTGAATCGATGCTTGTAAAGCCCTTTTTAACTGTTGCCAGACAGCCAGCATATGAAATGGGCCGATTGGCAACTGAGCTATTGTTGAAGCGCATTTCAGGTGAATTAGAAGAGTATCAGGAACTGATTTTGCCTACTGAAATCGTAGAGCGCGAATCCAGCGGTCCAGTGAAAGACAGTGATTGAACGGAAAAAAACATTATTTTTTATATGTGTGTGACAACGTTATCATATTATAAAACTAGATCTATTGATCGATTTTTTGAAAAGGATGAAAGGAGATAACAGGTGATATGTGCACCGATAATGTAGAAAAAATAATATTTTCTTGCCTGTCTCGCACATGCATCCACGATTTTTCAACCATCTAAGCAGCATATTCTATTTTCACGTCGCTGGTGTTTGAATGTTTAGGAGCAATTCCACAATGTTGTTATACCGGAGTTTGTACACATGGCAGTAAAAAACCCATCATCCGCACGAGAGGTAATTCTCGAAGTCGAGAATGTTTCCAAAAGCTTTCCAGGTGTGAAGGCGCTTGATCGCGTATCATTTGACCTTCGCAAGGGTGAAGTGCATGCTTTGGTCGGCGAGAACGGGGCTGGCAAGTCAACGCTCATGAAGATTCTTAGCGGAGTTTATCAGCCCGACGAAGGGACGATCCGTTACAAGGGAAAAGCAGTGTCCTTCCGCGATGTAAACGATTCACACAAAGCAGGCGTCGGGATTATCTACCAGGAGCTCAACCTCCTCCCCCATCTGTCGGTGGCGGCCAATATTTTCATTGGCAGGGAGCCGCTGACCAAGTATGGCACGCTGGATGAGAAGAAGATGAACGCCGATGCAGCGGAGATTCTCAACCGCCTCAACATCCGCCTGGACCCGACGATCATACTGCAAAGACTGCCTGTCTCCAAACAACAAATGGTAGAGATCGCCAAAGCCCTCTCTCTCAACTCGGAAGTTCTCATCATGGATGAGCCGACGAGCGCGCTGTCGGAAGCCGAGATCGACGAGCTTTTCTCGATCATTCATGCGTTGCGCGACCACGGTGTCGCCATCATCTACATTTCTCATCGTCTCGAGGAACTGAGACACATCGTGGATCGCATCTCCATCTTCCGCGATGGGCATTCGGTCAGCACCGATGATTTCACTGCTATTAGACCGTATGAAATCGTGAGCCGTATGGTGGGCCGAAAGATCGAAGCCGTTTTCCCGCCGAAGCAAAACGTTCCCACGAAGGAGAAACTGCTTGAGGTTCGTAATATCGTGCGGGCGGGAATTCTTCACGATATCTCCTTCGACCTCTATCGAGGGGAGATCCTCGGCTTTGCCGGTCTCATGGGTGCGGGAAGATCGGAGTTGGGGAGAGCGATCTTCGGAGCTGACCCGATCGATTCGGGTGATGTGATCATGGGCGACCGCAAACTTTCCCTGAACTCACCCGCCGATACCATCAAAGCGGGTATCGCCTACCTCTCGGAGGACCGCAAAGCGCAGGGGCTGGCGGTGAAAATGCGACTCACAGAGAACGTCACGATGGCAAACGTCCAGAAGATTTCAAAGCGTTTTGGCGTAATTTCCCGTGATCAAGAGATGGAAGCCACACAGCGATATGTAAAGGACCTCAACATTAAGACGCCCAGCCTCACCCAGATTGTGAATAATCTTTCCGGAGGCAACCAGCAGAAAGCGGTCGTGGCGAAGTGGCTGTTCAAGGATTCGAAGATTTTAATATTCGACGAGCCGACTCGCGGCATTGATGTCGGCACCAAATACGCGATCTATGAGCTGATCGGAAGGCTGGCGCGCGAGGGCAAGGGTATCATCATGATCTCCTCCGATCTGCCGGAGATCGTCGGCTTGACAGATCGTATGTTAGTGCTCCACGAGGGGAGCCTCGCGGCAACACTCACCACCGCTAAAACAACGCCGGAGGAAATCCTCAGGTATGCGGCTGGAGTCACAAAATCAATCCAAGGAGATGCACGTATGTCCGACCAAAAACCAACCCAAGCGAGAAAGCAGCCATGAACGAAACAAAAGTAGAACCTTCCGAAACCACGAAAACATCGAACCGATCCGCGGAAGCCCTTGACAGGCTTCTCACCTTCGCCGCGGTGATTATCCTGTTTATTATTTTCTCGATAGTGGCGCCGTATTTCTTCACCGTTCGAAACGTCCTCGATCTCGCACTGCAAACTTGCACGATCACCATGATGGGCATCGGCGTGACCTTTTGCATTATCACCGGCGGCATTGATCTCTCGATCGGTTCGGTCGTCGCCCTTACCGGAACAATCGCTGTGATAGTCGCGATACGAGGAGTCCCGATTTGGCTCAGCATAATCATCGGCGTGCTCGTTGGAGTTGTGACGGGTTCCATCAATGGGCTGATGGTCACCAGATTGAAGCTGCCGCCGTTCATTGCGACGCTCGGCATGATGATGGTTGCCCGCGGGGTGGCCCTCACCATCACGAACGCCAACTCATACTCGGCGCCACAGGGCTTTTCCGGTTTAGGTAACGATACCCTCTTCGGGACCGGGCGACAATTTCCCGGCATACCCTACCCGGTCATCATCATGATCGTGGTGGCCCTCGTTTTTGGCTTCCTTCTCAGCAGAACGCGGCTTGGCCGATACATCTACGCTACGGGATCGAACGAAGAGGCGGCGCGGCTTTCCGGTATCAATATCAACCAAATCAAAGTCACCGTCTACATCATCTGTGGCATGCTTTCGGGCCTGGTCGGCGTGATCCTCGCCTCCCGGATGGTCTCCTCCCAGCCCAACAGCGCAGTCGGCTACGAATTGAATGCGATTGCCGCAGCAATCATCGGCGGTACGAGTTTTATGGGAGGCGTGGGCACGATATTAGGGACGGTGATCGGATCCTTTATCATCGGAATACTCACGGTAGGCCTCACCATGGCAGGCGCGAACTACTTTATGCAGCAAATCGTTATTGGCCTGGTTGTCATTGGTTCAGTAACGCTTGACCAGGTCAGGACTCGCAGGTGAGGAATGAAAGTTGGGCCCATTTCAATCCGGAAGGAGGTGGTTGTCTCGCATACGATAAACTATCGCTATCGCTCACGAATTACAATATCTGTTCATTCAATACTAACTAATCCATAAGGAGAAGAAATGAAAAAACTGTTCGTACTAGTAAGTTTCGTTCTGGCCGCTTCCATGCTTTTGGCAGGATGCGGTGCTGCTACTCCCACTGCCGCCATGCCGGAGCCAGCCACTGCTGCTCCGGCCGCTCCGGCTGCGACTGCCGCGCCGGCTCCGACTACTGCGCCCACTGCGGCTGCCCCGGCCGGGGGTGAGATTGCAGTCATCGTCAAGACGGGTGACTCTGGTTACTGGCAGAATGTGCAGGCGGGAGCTGTAGCTGCCGAGAAAGAGCTTAGGGCAACGACTCCGAAACTGTCCGTCACCTTCCTCGGCGCTCAGTCCGAGAGCAACATTGATGAAGAGATTAACATGGTCGAGAGCGCGATCGACCGCAACGTTAAGGCGATTGTACTTGCCCCGTCGGATGCGACCGCCCTCCAGCCGGCTGTTGCAGATGCAAAGAAAGCCGGCATCCCCGTCATCATTATCGACTCCGCGCTTGCTGGTGATCCGTCCCAATATGTGTCATTCCTTGCCACAGACAATAAGGCAGCCGGTGCAGCTATCGCTAAGACATTGGTTGACACCCTCACCGCAAAAGGCGTGACCACAGGTAAATTGGCCATTATGTCCTATGTAGCGGGTGCCGGGTCCGAGATCGGGCGCGTCGGTGGATTCACTGCCTATATTCAGGCAAACTCGAAGTTCACTATTATTTCTCCAAACCAATACTCCAACTCCGATGTAGCCACCGCACTCAACCAGACCACGAACGTGCTTAAAGCCAATCCGGATCTGGTAGGCATCTTCGGCTCGAATGAACCGACTGCCACTGGCATGGGCCAGGCGATCAAGGCTGCAGGACTCTCAGGAAAGATTGTGGCAGTTGGTTTCGATGGTAATGAGCCAGAGCAAGCTTTCATCAAGGATGGTACCCTCACGGCCATTTGTGTTCAAAGCTCCTACAATCTTGGCTACTTGGGAGTCAAGGATGCCTATGATGTCGCTTTCAACAATAAGACAATTCCGGCTTCTGTAGACACGGGATTCCTCATTGTGACCAAGGACAACATTGCTTCTGATGCTGCCAAGAACGTGCTCTACTAACAACATGCTTTACTGATCTTCTCTACTTGTTGCATACGGGCGTTCCGCAAAGCGGAACGCCCGTATCCTAATGCTTTTGGCTAACACTGACCCGCTTGAATCTTGACAAGGCAAACGTTTGTCATTATATTTATGAGCAGGTTGCTTGTTCTTGATGAGCTAATTCAATGCCAATAGTCCTTGATACAGCAAAGCGAGCAGGGTTTGCACTGATCAAAGTTTCCCGTGTAATTAATGACAGATCGGACATTTCGCAGGAGATTATAGAAGAGTTGGGATATCGCCTTGGCGTAATGGCGCGTAGCTTGATTTTTGTATGCTCTAGATTTATACTGACCTTATCAGCGCAGGAGAGTTTGCCGCGACCAGGATCATGAAAAAGAAGTGATGATGAAAAAAGAAATACTTGTTGCGGAAATCGCACATCCATCTCAAATGGAGAAATTGGAGAAGCCATGAATAAGAAAGGAGGTGTGAAAATATACTTATCTGATATAGAGAGAAAAGAAAAAGGTCGAACAAGAATTGTAAGCATCGAGAAAATATTCCGTACATTCACCAATTGAAAGGAGATTCAAATGTTCAAGAAAGCTATACGAGGAATTACCCTACTGGCATTGTGCGCTTTGGCGCTCAGCGCATGTGCGCCTGCCGCGACACCGGCTCCGGCTGCACCGGCCGCTCCTGCCCAGACTGCTGGGTGGTGCTCCGGCACGAAGATCGTCTTCTTCCCCGGTGGAACATCTGGCGGCGGGTTTGAGGAAGTAGTCTATAACGGCGCTGTGCAAGCTGCCAAGGATACAGGCGCGAACGTGCAGTACTTATGGTCCGACTGGGATCCTGCCAAGATGACATCCCAGTTTACACAGGCCATGGCCACCAAGCCCGATGGCATTGCCATCATGGGCCATCCGGGCGATACTGCTTTTGATCCGCTGATTGACCAAGCCGAAAGCCAGGGTATTATTGTGACCAGCATGAACACGCCGCTGCCGCTGGCGCAAGCCAAGTACAGCGCCAATGGCTTCGGCTATGCTGGCGCCATTCTCTACGATGCAGGATATTCACTGGCTACGGAAGCTGTTAAAGAATCAGGTTTGAAGGCAGGCGATACGGCCTTTGTATGGGGATTGAAGGCACAGGCTGGCCGCGGCGAGCGCACCATAGGTGTACTGGATGCTCTTCAAAAAGCCGGAATAACAGTGGTCTATCAGGAGATCAGTGACGCTATCAATGCGGACGCATCTACTGGTGTGCCGACTTTCACCGGCATCATGTCTGCCCACCCGGAAATTAAGATGGTCATCACCGATCACGGCGACATAACGGGCACCATTGCGACCTTCCTGCAAGCTGCCGGCAAGAAACCTGGTGATGTCTTTGCTGCTGGCTTCGATATCTCCGGCAATGGCNNAAACCCGGTGATGTCTTTGCCGCCGGATTCGATATATCGGGCAATGGCGTTACCGCGATCCAAGGCGGCTGGCTGCAACTGGTGATCGACCAGCAGCAGTATCTGCAAGGTTATTTCGGCGTTCTCCAGATCTGCCTGAGCAAGGTATATCATTTCGGCGGTCTGCAGATCAATACGGCCGCGGGCTTTGTCAATAAGAGCAATGTCGATGCACTCGCTCC
>PLNY01000094.1 GCA_003141915.1 Anaerolineae bacterium
GGCTGTTACACAAGCTGGTGCTGCCACCTCGGCACCAGCGGCGACTCAGGCACCGGCGGCCACGACCGCGCCGACCACGGCTCCTGCTACTCAGGCTCCGGCCGCAACTGCGACCACAGCTCCGATCTCGATCCCTGACATTCAATCAGGAAAATTCAATGTTGCTGTAGTGTTACTCGGCTCCGCGAACGATGCCGGTTGGTCGCAAGCACAAGCCGACGGCGCCAAATCCATGATGACCGCGGACTCCACGATTAACGTTGCGGTACTGGAAAATGTAAACCCGGGTACAGATGCAGAGAATGCCATGACTGCGTTAGCCCGCAAAGGCTTCGACATGATCATCGGCACCACGTTCGAATACGGTCCGACGATGGCTTCGCTGGCTGATGAATTCCCCAAGATCTCCTGGCTGCATATTTCCGGTTACCAGTCTAATGGCACGAACTATGGCAACCTATTCGGTGGCATGGAAGATATGAAGTACATCGGTGGAATGATTGCCGGTGCGCGCGCAATGGCTGATAACAATACCAAGCTTGGCTATGTGGCTCCGTGGCCCAATCCCGAAGTAGTTCGCTTGGGTGATGCTTTCATGCAGGGCGTTAAGGTGACGTGCCCAACATGCACGCTGCAAGTGGAATGGATCAACACCTGGTATGATCCCGATAAAGAGAAACAAGCCGCGCAATCCCTGCTCGATGCGGGTGTGGATGTGATCCTGATCGGCTCCGATACTCCCGGTCCATTGGTTGCGGCGGCGAATGCTGGCAAGTGGGCGTTGACCTATGACTATATCAACTCCTGCTCGCCTGCGCCAAAGAACTGCCTGGGCACAGAATACTGGAACTGGGGCGTTCCGGAACTTGCCATCGTCAAGCAGATTCGCGCCGGCACCTGGAAGCCTGGGAATGTTTGGCTGGAACCCGATTCAGGCATCGTCGGATTCTACGGCTTCATGTCGGGACAGACTCCTCAGCCGGGTGTTCCCACCTCGGTCATCCCGTTGGTTAAGGCTAAACTTGCCGACATGCTGGCTGGTAAGTTCACTTACAAAGATATATTCGCGGGTCCCGTCAAGGATAATACGGGCAAGATCAAGGTTCCGGCGGGCCAAACACTCACCGTTGAAGATCTGTTTGGCATCGACGCGCCTACGATCAGCTCCATGAATTTGACCGGTCGCACAGCCTGCACGACCTTCTGCATGCCTTGGTTGGTGGATGGAATTCAAGGCACTCTTCCAGCTATGCCAAGTCAGTAAGCTCAAACATTACTAAACAATTGGCGCAGGAGTCCAACTCCTGCGCCAATGCTCATTGTTAGGAGTATTGGATGATGGCTGAATCTGCCGATGCTTTTGAAATGCGTGGTATCGTCCAACGTTTTCCGGGAGTTCTTGCGAATGATCACGTAGACTTTGCCGGAAGAGTGGGGGAGGTTCACGCGCTGTTGGGTGAAAACGGCGCCGGGAAGAGTACTTTAATGAATGTATTGGCCGGTCTTTATCATCCTGAAGCGGGTGAGATTCTGATCCATGGTCAGCATGTTGTATTGCGCTCCCCTCAAGATGCCATTGCAAATGGAATCGGTATGATCCATCAGCACTTCATGCTTGTGCCAAATCAGACCGTTGCTGAAAATACAGTGCTTGGTCTTAATCGCCCAAGATTCTTCCTTAACTTACGGAAGATTGAAGAACAAGTTCAAGCTCTCGGTGAGCAATATGGCTTGAGTGTGAATCCCCGCGCAAAGATTTGGGAGTTGTCGGTGGGGGAACAACAGCGCGTGGAAGTATTGAAAATGTTATTCCGCGGCGCAAAGGTTCTGATCATGGATGAACCGACTGCAGTGTTGACGCCGCAGGAAGTCGAAGGTCTTTTCGTTACACTTCGTGATATGACGAAGCGTGGTCATACCATTGTTTTTATCTCTCATAAACTTGATGAGGTCGTCGCCATTGCCGACCGCGTGACCGTTTTGCGGCGCGGCAAAGTCACAGCGGCGAGCGTTTCAGCCCGCGGTGTAACCAAAGCTCAGCTTGCGAATTTGATGGTTGGCCGTGAAGTCATATTTAAAGTAGATAAGAAAAAAGCAAAGCCCGGCGATGTTGTGCTTGAAGTCAATCGTTTATGTTGTGACAACGACAGAGGCTTACCGGCCTTGCGTGAAGTATCTTTCCAAGTGCAGGCGGGAGAGATCCTTGGGCTGGCTGGCGTAGCCGGCAATGGTCAACGCGAACTGGCAGAAGTTCTCACAGGATTGCGCTGCACCACGAGCGGCACAATGAACTTTAATGGAACATTATTGAATAGACATACTCATTGGCTGGAGTTGGGTCAACAATTGGCGCATGTTCCGGAAGATCGCGCCGCGGTTGGCAGTGTGCAGGCTCTCAGTGTGGCGGAGAATCTGATTCTTAAACGGTTCAATCGGCCGCCCATTTCAAAGGGTTGGTCGATCAACTCCATCGCGGTGAAACAAAATGCAGTGAAGCTTGTAAAAGAATACAATATTGCCACTCCAACGGTAGAGACGCATGTAGGTATGTTATCCGGTGGAAATTTGCAGAAGGTTATTTTGGCGCGCGAGATTTCAGGTCATCCTAAATTGATGGTCGCAGTTCACCCAACGCGCGGATTGGATGTGGGCGCCACCGAAGCAGTTCATAAGCTGTTGGTCGAGCAACGAGACTCGGGCACAGCTCTTCTTCTTATTTCTGAGGATTTGGATGAACTCATGTCATTGAGTGATCGCTTGGTTGTAATCTATGAAGGACGCATCGTTGGCGAAATGCCGGCAGAGGGTGCCGACATTCGCAGGATTGGCTTGATGATGGCAGGCACGAAGGCGGAATCATGAATCTTCCCGGAACTCATTACCGATTAAGAATCGAATCGCGCTCCAATCTCCCCGCTTGGGTCGGGGCGGTTTCTGCGATTATTGGCGTTTTCCTGGCGTTGGTGGTTGGCGGCTTCATGTTGCGCGCGGCGGGCGCAACGGATCCGATCGGAACCTATATCGAAATCTTTAAAGAGGGTTTCGGCACGCCTGCGGATTGGGCGGCTGGCTTGCATGCTTTGTTCACCGGCACAGATTGTCCAAAGGGCATGCAATGTTTCGGACCCTTCTCCGATACGCTCGTAAAAGCGTCACCCATCATGCTGACCGGCTTGGCTTGTGTCATTGCGTTTCGAATGAAGCTGTGGAATATTGGTGCCGACGGACAGATGTTCCTCGGTGCCTGGGCCGCCACGGCTGTAGCAGTGTTCCTTTTACCGAAAACCACCCCGCGTCCTGTGATGCTTGCTGCAATGGCAGTTGCAGGGATTTTGGCTGGAATGGCCTATGGGGTTATTCCTGGGTTCTTGAAAGCGCGGCTTAATATCAATGAGATTGTTACCACATTGATGTTGAACTATGTGGCCTATCTCTGGGTAGAATATTTTGTCGTGGTGGGTCCCTGGAGTCTTGGCGATTTTGAATCGACAGGCCGCTTTCCTACCTCAGCAACGTGGCCGCGCTTAACTGACTACGTGAAACAGATTCCCGTTGCCGCAGGGCTGACCGCACACCCTGGGATCTTTCTTGGCATTGCCGCGGCATTACTCCTGACTTGGATTTTATATCGCAGTCGCTGGGGCTATGAAATCCGCGTAATAGGCAATAATCCGAAAGCGGCCCGTTACGCGGGCATTGATGTGGCTCGTAACATTATTCTTGTCATGGGACTTTCAGGCGCACTCGCCGGGTTGGCAGGAATGAACGAGGTAGCCGCGCAGCGCGAACTCAACGGCCGTTTTCAACAAGGCTTGGGTTTCACCGGTGTGATCGTGGCCTGGCTTGCCCGTCTTAATCCAATCGCCGCCATCTTTGTCGCGATTCTTTTTGGCGCATTATTGGTGGGAACGCAGCTGATTCAACCGCAAGGCATTTCCTCCATGTTGCAAGGCGTCATCCTGTTTGTAGTTGTGGGAACGGAGTTGCTTTTTCACTATCAGATAAAACTGGAGAAAGCCGAATCGACTGCCCCATCCGCCGCGGAGGCTTCCCATGACTAATTCAGCATTGATTGCTCTTGCCGCAACCATCTTGTTCGACGCCTTTGTCAGCGGCACGCCTTTATTGCTTGCAACTGTGGGCGAGATTGTTTCCGAGCGCGCGGGCGTAATGAATCTTGGCATCGAAGGAATGATGCTGGTCGGCGCGATGGGCGGATTCGCAGTTTGGTTTCATACGGGAAACTTATTCTTTGGTTTGCTGATTGGCATGATCTTCGGAGGATTGCTGGCGCTTTTGCACGGTTGCATAACGATTGCGCTGAGAGCCGATCAGGTGGTGAGTGGATTGGCGGTCACGTTTCTTGGCACGGGCCTTTCCAGCATTCTCGGCGCTCCGTACGTTGGTAAACGCGTCCCGGTACCGCTTAATATCACGGTTCCACTGTTGAAACATGTTGAGTTGCAGCAGGTTTTGCTTGTGATATTTGGATTGGTCTTTGCACTATTGGTATGGTATTACGTTAATCGAACGCGGCCCGTGCTTAATCTGCGCTCCGTAGGAGAATATCCTTCTGCTGCCGATTCACTTGGGCTGAACATCCAGCGCATCCGATTCACCTACGTGGTGTTTGGAGGGTTGATGAGCGGACTCGGAGGGGCGGTGATGAGTCTCATTACCGATCCAGGCTGGGTGGATGGAAAAACCTCAGGGCTTGGTTGGATTGCGATCGGGTTGGTCATCTTCGCGAACTGGGATCCGGTGCGCGGCATGGTGGTCTCCTATTTCTTCGGTCTTCTCCGTCGCTTGCCACTCGACTTGCAAAACCCGGCACTGCCTTTGATCTCCACTGCGAACAATCCTTCAGTTGGCCGTTTCATGGATATGTTGCCCTACCTTGCAACGATCTTCGTTCTCATCCTCGGCTCTCGCGAAGCATTACGAAAGCGACTCGGCGCGCCCGCTGCGCTGGGAGTTCCCTACGTTCGCGGAGAGCACAGTTGATCGTCTTTTCATCGCTGAGGAAGCGCATTCTTTATAAAATATGACCAAGTTTCTTGGCTATCGTTGTTCCCTTTGTGGAAAAGAATATTCTCCGGGTGAAATAACTTATGTCTGCCCGAAGGATGGCGGCAATCTTGATGTCATCATTGATTACAAAACCATCCGCAATAAATACCAGCCTGAAGATATTCTCTCGCGAACCGATTCTTCGCTATGGAGTTTTCTCCCGTTGTTGCCGGTTCCTGAACCGCCCGGCGAATCGACTCCGCTCCACGCCGCGGGCGGAACGCCGGTCTTTGCATTGCCTCGTCTGGCGAAAAAACTCGGACTGCAGAATCTCTGGCTGAAAGATGCGTCGCGCAATCCATCGGCTTCATTCAAGGACCGCGCTTCCGCAATTGTGGTGGCGCGTGCGCAGGAGATCAAAGCCGAAATCGTTGTGACCGCTTCCACTGGGAATGCGGGAGCCGCGCTCGCATGTATGTCCGCCGCGATCGGGCAGAAAGCCATCATTTTTGCGCCGAAGACCGCGCCTCCGGCGAAAGTCGCGCAATTGCTTGTCTTCGGCGCAAAGGTCATCCTTGTGGATGGCACGTATGATGACGCCTTTGACCTGACCGTCAAAGCCGCGGATGAGTTTGGATGGTACTGCCGCAACACGGGCTATAATCCCTTTACCGCGGAAGGAAAGAAAACCGCCGCTTTCGAGATTTGGAAATGGTGGCGATCAGCGCATCAAACCTGGCATAAACAACATGGCGAGGGCGCAGATCACTCACCATTAACGGTTTTTGTTTCTGTGGGTGATGGGAATATTATTTCCGGTATTCACAAGGGTTTTAAAGATTTATTGGAACTGGGCTGGCTGGCGCGTATGCCGCGCATCATTGGTGTGCAGGCTGTCGGTTCAGCCGCGATTGCGAATGCCTTTCATGCCAATACCGAAAAGATCACTCCGGTCTCTGCGCAGACCATTGCCGATAGTATCTCCGTGGATTTGCCGCGTGACGGAGTCCGCGCGGTGCGCGCCGCGCGCGAAACCAACGGAACGTACATCACGGTTTCAGATGATGAAATCTTGAAGGCGATTGCCGAGCTGGGCAGGATGGGAATCTTTGCGGAACCGGCTGGAGCGACGGCGTATGCCGGGCTGGTGAGCGCAGTACCTCAAGGTCTGGTGCGGGGCGATGAACCGATTTTGGTATTGAATACCGGCAGCGGACTCAAAGATATCCGCGCCGCCATGCAGGCTGTCGTCCCGGCGCCGATCATCGAGCCGACCTTATCGGCTGTGAAAAAGATTCTATGAAATCTGAGTGGAGTTTGCCGGCGCGATATTTCATGCTGGCTCTTATCATTGCATTCCTGGTCTTTGTTGGATATCAAATTCGTGCGCTGTTCCAGCCCCTGATTCTTGCAGGCGTGATCGCTTATTTGTTTTATCCGTTGGTTGCGTTGACTCAGCGTAGATTCAAGCTGAATCGTAAAACCGCCTCGAGGATCGTTTTTTTTGTGAGCCTGGCTGTGATGATTCTCCTGCCGATTATCTTGGTGCCTATTTTGGTAAAGCAGACGTCCGAGATCACTCAGGATTTCCAACAGACTCTGGCCCAGGCTCAGCAATATCTGGCGGCTCCCATTTCCGTTGCGGGAATGCCGCTTGATCTGGGCGGGGTCA
>PLNY01000402.1 GCA_003141915.1 Anaerolineae bacterium
GGCTTCCGGGATCTTGGTCAGGCGGATATCCTTCTGGGACAATTCTCTCTCCCTGTTTCAATTTTAATAACGTTGCTTTTAGCAGTTCTGGTCGATACGTTGTTGAGCGTTACTGTTCTGGGACGGTATATTTACACACTCGGCGACAGCGAACAAGCTTTGATCGTGACTGGCGTGGGACTCCCGCGAATTAAAGCTATCGTTTACACGCTTTGCGGCACGCTGACCGCGGCTGGAGGCATATTGATGACTGCCCGATTGGGAGTAGCTGCGCCCACTGCTGCGACTGGATATGAACTGGATATCATTGCCGCAGTGATCATCGGCGGTACAAGCTTGTTTGGCGGCGTGGGAAGTATCTTGGGCGTGTTGCTGGGAGCGGCTTTTATGCAAGTGGTACAAAACGGCCTTGTTCTACTGGGTATTCCGGCTTATTGGCAATCAGCGGCGATTGGCTCAATGATCTTTTTTGCCCTGATATTAGATCTCTGGCGACAAAACAGGAATATCTTATGAAAATTAGACACACTCTTATGTTGGTTTTCCTATTCTCCTTGGCAGCCTGTCAAACTGCTCCGGGACAGCCGTCCACGATGAATGATTCAACTGCTCCCGTGCGCCGGAAGATCACAATAGCATGGATTCCAAAAGGGCTTAACAATCCCGTTTTTGAAGTGGGGCGATTAGGCGCCATCCAAAAGGCAGCTGAATTGTCTGCTGCGGGTCCAATCGATGTGGAAATACTTTATGCTGGTTCTGTCGATTCAGACGGCGCAGAACAGGCGCGTGTCATTGATGATGCTGTGGCGCGCGGAGTGAACGCAATCGCGATCTCTTGCGACGATCCGACCGCATGCATTGATCCAATTAACCGGGCGGTCAGCGCCGGGATTCCGGTTATGACTTGGGATTCCGACTCCCCGCAAAGCAAGCGCTTTACCTATCTCGGACTGGACAATATTCAAGCCGGACAGGCAGCTGCATATTTGCTCATCCAAGCGATGGGGACTGAAGGAAAAGTGGCTATTTTGACCGGTGTGCCTGGAGCAGATAACCTGGAAACCCGAATTACTGGCTTCCGTGAGGGACTTGCCGCTTATCCCAATATCCATATTATTGCAACGGTAGTTACCAACGATGACATTAATCTGGGTGTCCAGCCTGTCGAGGACACGATGCAGGCACATCCTGATATCAAGGGGTGGTATTTTGCCGGCATGTGGCCGCTTTTTGCAGACAGGGGTTCGATGCCTCTGTGGGAGGATGCCGCCCTGCATCATGGTATGAAAACAATTGCCTTCGATGCCTTACCGGTCGAATTAGGACTCTTGCGCGACGGCTATCTTTCCGGTTTGCTTGACCAGAAGAATTGGTTTTGGGGATATGAAACGGTCCAGATTGTTTATGACCATATTATCAATAAAAAGGACTTTCCAGCTTTTGTAAATTTGGGTTATAACGTTATCACCAAGAACAACGTTGATGCCATGTTGCAAGCCTGGAATACAAACGACTTTTCTAAACCGCTTCCCCCTCCATGATATGGAACCTCTGCTTCGAGTCATAAACCTTTCGAAACGATTCGGTAATCTGCCTGCCGTCAAACAGGTAAGTTTTGACATACAACCGGGCGAAGTTGTGGGTCTGGCAGGAAGCATTGGCTCAGGGNNGGCCGGCTTATATGTTCCGAACGAAGGAAGCATCTACTTCGACAACAAACGCCTCAAGTGGCCGTTTAACGCCCAGCAGTTCGGGATTGGCGTTATCCATCAGAAGCCAGACCTAGCCGACCGGATGGATGTGGTTAATAATATTTTTCTTGGCAACGAGGTTGGCTGGCCGTCCGGTTTTAATTGGTTAAAAATACCCGACCAGTATAAGATGGAAAAGGAGGCAAAACGTATCTTGACCGAACTCGGCGTCCCCATTTCTTCTTTGCGGGAAAAAGTATCCGATCTATCCAGCGAAGAACGCCAGATGATTGCCATTGCCCGGGTACTGACCCAGCATGTCAGATTGGTGATCATTGATGAGCCGACCATCTCCTTAACTTATCCCTATCAGCAAAAACTTCTGAATCTGATCGACGACTGGCGTAAAAATGGGGTCGCAGTAATTTTCAGCAGTAACAATCTCGAGCACCTGTTTGCGATTACCGATCGAATCATCACGCTTCACCAAGGCCGTAAAGTGGCTGATTTAAAAACGGATGAAACCAATCATGAAACTATGGTCGCTTATCTTGTGGGCACAGATGCACAGCACAATGTCAGCGCAACCATTCTGGATTTTGACAGCTATGATCGCATCCGTAAGCAGGCAGAACAGCTTCACTACCACCAGATGCTTTTGGAAAAAGATTTGGCGGCACAAGATACGCTGAATCGCCAGCTCGTCGACGAGCTGGCGGGCCATGTTCAAGCTCTTGATCAGGCTAACTTGGCGCTTCAGGAGGCACACCGCAGGCTGCTATCGGAGGGCGAGCAGGAACGCAAGCATCTTGCACGCGAGTTACACGACCAGGTTATTCAAGATCTGATCAGCATTAATTTTCAACTCGAAAGCGTTGAGACGGAACACAAGCTTCCAGAAAGCTTAACCAGTGAGTTGAACAATGTTCGCGATGGAATTCGGGAACTGGTGAACGAATTACGTCAAATCTGCGGTAATCTACGACCGCCAACCATAGATAGCCTTGGATTGGGCGCAGCAATTCAATCCTTCACGCGTGAATGGGAGGAACGGACTGGAATTAAGACGATTCTCAGCCTTGATTCTAAGCTTGGCCGCCTTCCCGAAGCAACCGAGCTCTCCATCTTCCGGATTGTTCAGGAAGGGTTGAATAACGTTTGGCGACATGCAAAAGCTTCATCAGTCAAGGTCGAAGTCCAGCATACTTCTCCGCGGGCTTTGATGGTTATCATTGAGGATGACGGGTTGGGGTTTATAGATGGTTTTGATGTGACCGACCTCTCAAAGAGCGGCCATTTTGGCTTGCTTGGCATTAGCGAGCGTGTAGCGCTCCTCGGCGGACGCATGCGTATACAAAGACAACCGGAAGGCGGTTCACTTCTCCAAGTGGAAATTCCACACCCCAGGGTTTCCACTGAGGTAGATGTGGCTGGTTAGTTTTATAAAAATTAGGGGGAATCCCCCATTGTACTCAGGGGGAGATCACAAGACAAACAGTTCGTCTTTTTGGTAAACTAACTTGTATTCTCTTTGGTTACCTTTTCCTTTTCTATTACTTCGGCGATTCAGAATACAGAGATTGCTAATTGCGACTTAATGCCTGCATCAGCGGCAATAACTAAAGTGAAGAGAATACTGGATTTGTTTGCCTAAAAAGTATTTGGCATGTCTTATGAATAAAATTCATTCAATTCCTTATCCCTCAAACCCCAAAAGGAGATTCAATTGTGGCTAAATCCCCCGTCAAAGCATCTGCGTTGCGTATGGTCAACGTTGAAAAGTATTTCGGCTCGGTATGTGCGCTTAAAAAAATAAACTTAGAGGTAGGCCATAACGAAATCGTTGGACTCATCGGCGATAACGGCGCGGGTAAATCAACCATGGTGAAAATCCTCACCGGTGTGTTCCCACCGACTAGTGGCGAGCTCTACATCGCCGGACGCAAGGTGGATTTACGATCATATAACGTAAAGCAGGCCCACGCCCACGGCATTGAAACCGTTTACCAGGACAAGTCGCTGGGGGAAAAGCAGGTTCTGTGGCGGAATTTCTTCATCGGGCGTGAAATGACGCTCCCATTCGGTTTCCTCGATGTTAAGAAAGAAAAGGAAATTGCTAATGAGATCATGGTCAACACGATTGGATTCCGGGGCAAGGGAATCACAGTCGATTCGAGGGTAAGCAAACTTTCGGGCGGTGAGCGCCAAGGAGTAGCGATCGGGAGAGCCATGCATTTCGATGCAGAACTTATTATTCTCGATGAGCCCACAGTTGCCCTGTCCTTGAAGGAGGTCGCGAAGGTGCTCAATTTTGTGCATAAGATCAAGGAAGCCGGCAAAGCCTGTATCTTCATCACGCATGCCATGGCGGATGTATACGAAGTCTCCGACCGCTTTGTACTTATGGATCGCGGTGAGGTCGTCGCAGATATTGCCAAGAAAGATATTAGCTTGAAGGCGTTGGATGAATTCCTCCTTGAGTATTCTCATGGAATGAAGGACAAGGCGGAACGATGAAACAGCGGACATCTCTTTTCGGGTTCCTTGGAGGAATTGAAGGTCTGGCTGTAGCTGGAGTATTGATCCTTCTATACGCTGTACTGATCATCACGGCAACGCCGGTTTTTACTGGGTACCGCATCTACATGTCGTTCCTGCAGACCGTTCCCCCCATACTTGTTTGCGCCTTGGGCCTCACCTTAGTCATTACCGCCGGAGAAATCGACCTGAGCTTTCCCGCTGTAGTCGCATTGTCCGGGTTCATCTTCGCATGGGTCTTCAAAAATTTTCATTCGCCGTTGGCTCCGTGGGTTGGCTTCATTCTGGCTCTTGCTTGCGGCGCTTTGGTCGGGTATGTCAATGGTCTGCTCGTCGCGAAGATCGGCGTGCCTTCTATTATGGCCACCTTGGCGAGCCAATTCTTTTGGTATGGGGTCACAATTCTGCTCGCCAACGGACTTCAACTGGATATCGCAGGAGTGACGACCAATATTGTTCACACCATCTTTGTCGGGCGCGTATTTAAAGTCGTGCCGATGCAGGGATTCTGGTCGCTGGGGCTAACCATCTTCTTGTGGTTCATCCTGAACCGACACAAGTTCGGCGAGGAAATCATGTTCATCGGCGATAACGCCAACGTCGCGCAAGTCATGGGAATCGACGTGGCGGCCACCAAGATCNNGTGATTGCGGCTTTTGCGGGATTGTTGCTCACCCTTGAAATCAATGTTTTCTATCCGACTCAGGGTGGAGGTTTTCTCCTGCCGACCATGGCAGCGGTCTTTATCGGCGGGACTTCCATCGCTGGCGGCTTGGGTTCCATGTTTGGAACTTTGTTCGGCGCTTATATCATTGGCTCGCTGGAAGCAGGGATCGTCGCGACCACGATCAGCGGCTATTGGGTCCAATTGATGGAAGGCCTCGTCATGGCCGCCTCTATTTCGCTCAATGCTGTCCTGGCCGCGGGAAACGTCAGCAATTTCTCCACCAGGATTCAGCGCTGGTTTAAACCGATGCGCGCAAACCATAATGGTGAAGAATCTCAAAAGGATGATACGGTTTCGAGATGATGCTCTTATCGCGCATATTTGAAACCTTGAATTGAAAGAGAAAGGAGGCCCACGATAACAGCGATAAGTGATCTTATATCTACCTGCGATTCCAAAGAAAAAACATATTTTCAATAACAAAAGGAGAAGAATACTAATGAAACGCTTGTTGAATATTCTGGCTGTCTTGATGGTGGCCACGTTCGTCCTGTCAGCCTGCGGCACAGCCGCAACGCCTGCAGCTACTTCGGCACCAGCTCCTGCCCAAGCATCTACGGGCAAGCAGCTTGTCGTTTATTTCCAGATGGGTGGCACAGCAGGGGACGCCTCAACCTTGGCCCGTACCAATGGCGCCCGGGCTGCCGCGACTCAACTAAACATTAAATTGGTCGAGCAGTATTCCGGCTGGGATCCCCAGAAGATGATTGAT
>PLNY01000157.1 GCA_003141915.1 Anaerolineae bacterium
ATACCGAGTGCTCTTCTCGGTGCAACATCGCATTCCATCGTCCCCGCAGAGGGAAGAAAGTCCATCCATAGTTTCACTGGTGTCAATCAGCAAATCTTATCCCGTCTTACTTGCACGTTGCTGTTATTACCCCGTTAATATTGTCATGGCAAAAGTCTGCTTACTTCAGTCCATTGAGTGCTGGAATATTCCCAGCGGACTTAGCCACTTCACGGCAAATGTCCTGCACACCCCAACCGATGATATAAGCTGTAATCCAGTCAGCTCCGGCGGGCAATTCGCGAAACACAAAAGGCGCTATCATCAAGTTGATTACTAGTGATGCAACCGGTGGCACCAAAAACTTGTTGTCCCACTTAGTATTAGGCTCGTCTCGCAGTGTTTGAAAAAAAGGTAACAAAGTGCGTGATACGATGCCGAGAATGCAGAAGATGTAGATAACAACGATGTTCATTGTATGGGTCCTCCTTTGACCCTGTAACNNCTTCATAATAATCATCCAGCGGTGGTACGCGGGCCGCTCAACGAGTGGTTATACAGAAGACTGATTTACCTTCCGCCAGACTTCTAATATCCGAAACCTTAAATTCGATTGATAATTATTCGTGATTTCACTATACGACTTTTCACCCTTATTTTCAAGAGCTATCTGTTGGAAAGTTGCAGTGCATGAGGGTCGTAGATGCCAAGTGTTCTTCTCGATGCAACATCACACTCGCATCGTCCCCGAAGAAGCCTTCTCTGGGTATGATTCCTCCCAATGCGCTTCCCGCTTAAACATGATTCACGTTAATCTGCATTAAANNAGTAAGTCATAAAGGGATTAGTTTGCAATTATGAAATCGAGGTGAGTCTTTGATCGTTGCGCCTTGACAAATTTCAAAATGCCGGTAAAATACTTCCGCTTTGGAAATATATCAATATGAAAATAAAATCACAAGCGCATGCGGAACTGGTCGCCGACCAATTTGTTGATCTAATGCAAGATTTTATCCGCCTGCGACCCCCCAATTTGGTCATGCCGGAACACATTGTCCGTTTTAAACAGCAAATGGAAAAGTTGAGAGGGTCAGGTAATTCAGAAGATCACACCTTTTTGATGCGGGTATTTATCATTCTGGCACATTCTGAAACCCCTTTGACCATGGGTGAATTAAGCGCTNNCCGCTACCCGGATCGTAGATTGGCTGGTGCGCGGCAAGTTTTTGGAACGCACTTACGATCCAAACGATCGCCGTGTAGTGCTTGTAAAGATGACCAAAATTAGCGAACAATTTTTCCAGGCGGCTATGAGCTACAACAAAAAGCGGATAGTGCACTTGATGGAAAAATTCTCGCCAGAAGAACAGGATCAATTATTGCGTCTTATGAGTAAATTGCTGAATAAATTACAGGAAGAAAATTAGCATTGTATTTCCCTTCTTCTATCCATCTTCATATCCAATTCACGATTGAATCTTATACTTCTATTCACGACAAGGAGAGTATTATATGCGACGATTTAGAGCATTGATCAAAAAAGAAATCACTCACATGATCCGGGATCCGCGCACCCTGATATTTATTTTCATCATGCCCATCCTGCAATTGGTTTTATTGGGTTATGCCAACACTACAGATATAAAAAATGTTTCTACGGTGATCTTCAATCAGGATAACACCCCTGCCAGCCGGGATTTGCTCGACGCATTTCAGTCCACCGGTTATTTTTCTTTTAATTATACGGCTTCGAGCCAGGCCGAAGTTAATAATTTAATTGGTGGCGGGGAGGCCAAAGTAGGGATTGTGATTCCGCCAAACTACGGTGAAGATCTGACTTCCGGACAGGCTTCCCAAGCGTTGGTCCTGATAGACGGTTCCGATCCGACCGTTGCCAGCGCGGCCCTTTCTGCGGCTGAGCTGGCGGGGCAGGTTCATGGGGTAAACATCAAAACTCAACAATTATCTCTTCAAGGCGCATCCATTGGAGGAAATACAAATCCGGTGGATGTCCGCACGGATGTCCTCTACAATCCGGATTTGCTCGGAGCATACAGCATTGTTCCCGGCTTAATTGCCCTGATTCTTTTTCAGACTGCAACCAGCCTGACGGCGCTCGCCATCGTCCGGGAGCGCGAGCGGGGAACAATGGAGCAATTAATCGTCACTCCCATTCGTTCCTGGGAACTGATCCTAGCCAAGATCACGCCGTACATTCTGGTTTCTTTTGCCGACACCCTTTTGATTTTGGTGCTGGGAACTCTTATATTCGGCGTTCCCATTCGAGGCAGTATCATTCTGCTCTTTGTCATGACAGGCCTGTACTTGTTACCCACACTTGGCTATGGACTGGTTATTTCAACGGTGGCACGCACCCAACAACAGGCCCAATTGATGGTCATGCCTTTAATGCTGCCAGCCATGATGCTTTCAGGATATATCTTCCCAATCGCGTCCTTGCCTTTAGTCCTTCAGTACGTTGGAGAACTGCTTCCCACAACCTATTTCATTTACATCATGCGCGCAGTGGTTATCAAAGGCGTTGGTTTAAGCTTGATCATCCCGCAAACTATTGCGTTATGTATTTTTGCCGTCGCTTTGCTTGGATTAGCAATGTGGCGCTTCCGTAAAAATCTGGATTAAGAAAAATATATAAAGGAGTAAAAGACCATGGAAAACAGAAGACCCTCACCTGTAATCGTCATCATCATCGTTCTGGTGGTTGCGGCGATCGGATATTTTGTCTATCAACAGTGGAGCCAGAATAATGCAGCCTCCCAGCTCAATGCCTCGGGTACCATCGAAGCGACCAATGTGAACGTGGCGCCGGAAGAAGCTGGGAAAGTCAAGGATGTGCTGGTGGATGAAGGCGCAACCGTCAAGACCGGGGATGCGCTGATTCATCTGGACGATACACTGCTTCAAGCCCAGAAAGAACAGGCTGTAGCGGCTCTCAACGTGGCTAAGGCCGCCGCGGCTACTTCCGACGCCGCCCTGGCGTCTGCCCAGAACCAATACAACCTGACGATGCAAGCCTCGCTAAAAACGGGCGACCCCCTGACCAATCAGTGGGTCACGAACCGGCCTTCGGATTTCAATGTTCCGCTTTGGTACTTCACTCAACCGGAACAGACGACAGCCGCGCAGGCCGAAGTGAATGCGGCGCAGAAAGCCCTGACCGATGCGCAGAACAACCTGACATCCATTGAGACTTCCGCGGCGGGAAGCGGCTTTGTTCAAGTTGAGACAACCCTGGCCAATACGGAAGCCAGCTATAACGTAGCCAACGATTTGAACAATCGCGTTCAGAACTATGAGGACGTCGATCAACTGGGACGATACCCACTGTACATGTTGATAAAACAGGAAAAAGCGCCTATCGCCAAACAAAACTCTCCTGATTTTCTGATCAACGCCAACAACATTGATCAGAACATCAAGGACTATGCACAACAACTGTTCGATGATGCCAAGTCGAACTTGCGGGATGCGCAGAATGCTTATAACGATGCGTTGACTTCCGCTGGCGCTGCAGATGTATTGAAAGCGCGCGCCAATGTCACTCTGCAACAGGAGCGCTACAACACGGCTCTGGATTACGTGACCAACGTCCAGACCGGCAGCAATTCGCCTGCGGTCATCAATGCCCAAGCTACACTCAATCAAGCCAAAGCTGCCGACGACCAGGCGCAAAGTGGCGTTCAGCAGGCTCAAGCCAACGTGGATTTGATCAACACCCAGCTCTCCAAGCTCACAATATTAGCGCCCTTAGACGGCGTCATCCTGACCCGCAACGTCGAGCCGGGCGAGTTTGTCCAGTCGGGAGCCGATGCGCTGACGATGGCAGATATCAGCCATCTGACCATCACAGTCTACGTGCCGGAAGATCTGTACGGCAAGATCAGCCTGGGAATGCCTGCAACCATGAAAGCGGACTCGTTCCCCAGTGAAACCTTCAATGCGCAGGTGAGTTATATTTCCGATCAGGCGGAGTACACGCCGCGCAATGTGCAGACGGTGGAGGGACGTTCGTCCACGGTATATGCGATCAAGCTGACGGTGAGCAATCCTCAGGGT
>PLNY01000436.1 GCA_003141915.1 Anaerolineae bacterium
TAATCGTTTTGCGTAATCCAATTGGCGATGCGTTGATCAAAATCTATCGCCCAACTATAGGCAGAGTCATCAAAGCGCGCCATGCGCAGGTTGTGAACGATGTTCCCGCTACCGATGATAAGAACACCTTCCTCGCGCAATTCCTTTAATTGACGGCTGATTTCATAATGCTTCTGCCCTTCGATATTCGCATCGAGCGACATTTGAATTACAGGCACATCCGCTTGCGGAAACATGCGCTTGAGCACGGTCCAGGTTCCGTGGTCAAGCCCCCAATTCAAGTCCGGTTTGACNNGCCATAGAAATCATAAATGGTACGCGGCTTATCCATGGCAGTGACCATGGTTCCGCGCGTGACCCAATGTGCGGAGATGCAAATCACCGCTTTGGGTTTCGGCAAGGCTTTCCCGGCCGCCTCCCAAGCGCGTGAAAATTCATTGTCTTCCATCACGTTCATCGGGTTGCCATGTCCCACAAATAATACCGGCATTTTTTCTGACATACTTTTATCCTCTGACAGTCAATGAATTACCTTATCCATTTCATAAACTGGCAAGCTTTCCGTTTCAAGATAATCACACAGACCGCTTATAAATTCAAATTCATACCCCGCGCCGCGTAAGAAAATTATTATATTTTCAAAGAGTTCAAAGGCGCTCTTCGCATTGCGTAACAGCAATGGCTTTTCGCCTGCCGTGACTTGATCTGCCAATAAATGGAAATAGTAATCATGCGGATGTGCCAGCACCGCCATTTGATTCGGCGGCGGAAAAATTTTCATCAGCCAGTCGTACGTTGTCCAACCAAACAACTTGACATAACTCAACGAGAAGACCAAACGCAATCCGTGTAAAGTGGCAAACGGAATTTCGATGATGGAATGCGCCTCGTGCCTGACCCGAAACGGCTCGACCGGCAAATGCAGGTTGTTGTATCCCATGTGTCCCGGACGAAACGATGGATAGATGCTTGAGTCATATCGCAAACCGAGATCAAGCAAAGTCTGCATGCCTTCGCGCGTGATCTGCCCGACGGGGGCGCGGTACCCGCTTGGATTTTGTCCGAAGAAATTGCGATACGCGCGGACCGATTCTTCGATGTCGGCGCGTGAGCACGGATTGTTCATGTCGTGCATGTGAGAATGGATTGCAAACTCAACCGGAATTTGTTCCTGCAATCGCCGATAGGAATCGCTGTGCTTTGGAATCAACGAAGTGACAAGGAATGATGTCACTTTGACATCATATTTTTTTATAATGCTGACGTAACGATTGAACAGCGCATCGTCGTCGAACAGACGGATGCGCCCGGTCGGGTCGAGGAAGTCCGCTTCGGTATCCAGTGTAATGCAGGCAATTTTTTTGTCGCTCATTTAAAGTTTTTTATTTGCGCTAATTAGTGTGTTTCGCGGATTCATGAACGCGGCAAGTTGCTGACGTAATCAAAGAGCGAATAGCGCGTGAACCACAAGTCTGTATATCCAAACTGTGACGCCATTTTACGAAATTCATCCTGCGTGAAAAGATAAACACCAGGGCAATGGTTGAGCTGCAGATACACCTGCCGCAGATTCCAAATCAGCCAGTTGCGCGTGCGCCCCTCGGCATCAGGAAAATCGAGGAAGAAGTAACGCGTTTTAAATTTACCTAAGAGCGTTGAAAGTGTTGGCGCATCGAAATATTCGATCACACCCAGCGCAGTGACGAGATCAACTTGCGGAAGCACAACATCCGGCTGAGTGAGATCCATCGCTTTGAATTCCATACGATCCGCATAGGGACTCGCCAGACGCTTTTGATTCGCGGCTTCAATCGCGGCAGGCGAAACATCAACGCCGATGACTTTTTGCGCGCCCGCTTCCATCAATTGAAACGCAAAGCGTCCCGAGGCACAGCCGATGTCGAGAATGACTTTATCTTTGACGAACAGTTTTACCATTTGCAATGCCGCGTCCATACGGACATACATGCCTTGCCCGCGAAAAAGAGTCGACATGCGATCCCAGAATGTCGGTGGTTTGCCGCTGTCTTTAAAATATGCGCTGGCTTCCCAACTCATGACATGCTGTTCCCAATATTCACCGCTTTTCGATTTTGATTCGGGCGTCATGATGTCTCCTTGTTTACACTTGATTGCCGGGATTTATTAAAGAATGTTTTAGATCGTAAATAAAGATTGCTCAACCACGGCATTAATCTTTCAATGGAATAATCAACGAGAAGAAAAACCAACACCCACAGCCCCAATCTCCATTGAACATTTAGATGCAAAGAATGACGCAATAGATCGTTTGGATCCGTATTCCACACAAATACAATCTGAGGGTAAGCGAGCAAAATCATCAGCAAGGGCAACAGCCACAGCACCTTTTTCCGTTGAATAGCGAATGCAGAAATGAAGGCGGCAAACATGTTCGCCAGCCAGAACACAATGACGCCAAAATCCATGGGATACAAAACCTCGCTGAAGCGAGAATTTTCCAGAATCGGCGCGAAGCCCGTCGCTGAGTAATAATATAGATTCGGAGCCAGCACGGTTACGGGATCGTTTAATGGCCTTTGAAGCGTGTCTGATTTGTAGCGCCACAGGAATTTAATTAAGCTAAATGTGCCGTGCTCCTGGACCCACTCTCTGAATGCAGCCAGGCGAGGGTCCTGCATCATCGCTAAGCCGTTCCAATGCGAGGCATCTCCGCTATATTGTAGCAGGCTGTTTGTCATCGGCATCCCTTGATGCTCAAAAAACGTCCGATATTCCTGATTTGGCAGAATTCGCATGCCAACAATGTTGAGGACTGCGGAATAAGAGTGATCGCCTGCGGAAGACAACACGGAAGAAATCGCGAAAATAATAATAAACGATCCGCCTATAAGTAAAAATCTCGAAGTATGCTGCTTGAATACCACCAAGAATAATAAAATTACTCCAGCCATCAAAAGCATATAGGCGTTCGCATCGCGGGTGAACACCAGCAAAGCGGCCAGGAAAATAAAGGCGATGATGTTCCATACATTCCAATGCTTGATAAGCAGAAACCCGGAAGCATAAAAGAGGGCAATGAGAGAAAAATGGAGCGATTCGCTTAGAAGAAGCGAATCCCATAAAATGACCTGCTGACTCAAACTAAAGCCAAGCACCACCGCGAACACAAAAAACTTTAAAGGATAAGAACGGATGATATATGCGCACGTGATTGCCAAAATACCCCAGCAAAAGATCGAGAAATATAATTGAACGGTAAATATTGTGTGCGGATTTCCGCCAAGGATCTTGAAGAATAGGGGAATTAGGAATGGTTTGTCGGCCAGCCAAAATTTCGATGAGAAAAGCGATTGAGACGCAATTAATAAATAATCTGTGGTGTCGCCAAATGACATACGCGGGGCGCGAATCGAACGGGCGTTCAGGATCCGCAGGCGCGCATATAGGATGAACAAAACCAATTCAAAAATCACCAGCACAACTTGCATCAATCGTTGGTTTCTTTTCATGCTTTTTCCCAGCTTCNNTCGCTCCTCAACTTAAAACCTGGTTCACCAATATTTTCATTTCAGAGTCGCCCATCGTTGAATCTAATTCTTCTCAAAAGTTTAATGCTGATCTTGAAAGTACTTTGCAATAATATCAGAAAAATCGGTGCTGGTGTGCAGGCGCAGAGTCGCAAAGAAATCGGCGGCAGTGGCGTGTTTGTGTGCGTAACGCGAGGCGTAATCTTTTAAGAAAGCAAAGAAAGCCTCGTCGCCAATTCGCGTTCGCAACGCTTCGAAGAATTCTGCGCCGTTCAAATAGACCGCGTCGACATAGGCGCTGAACGTCGAGTAATCATAAATGCTTCCATTCACGTAACCGCTGGGGCCAAAATAGTTTACGCGAAAATCCCACCACCAGTTGCCGTAATTCGGATAATTATATTGATAGAAGATGCGCTCCGTATAGACTGCCATGGCTTCATCCAACCACGGCTCCGTTGCCTGATCGCTTCCGACCAAACCGAACCACCACTGATGCGCCAGCTCGTGCGCTTCAATCATCGCCAGGTCACCTTTCGCTGTGCCATTGTATTTTGCATAAAAATTCGAAGCGAGGAAAATCAATCCATCATATTCCATTCCGTCGGGGACATCGGTTTCGACGATGCTGATGGTCTGATGCGGATACGGCGCGAACTTTGCTTCGTACAGCCCTATCGCCTGAGTCGCTATCCAAAGGACCGCGCCGCTGGCGTTTTCATCGCCCGGAAAATAATACGAATAGATCTTGACGGACCCGACAGCGGAATCATCAATCTTGAATTTATTGCTGGCTGACAGCACGAGCGTGCGCGAGGCTTCGACCCGATATTCCATCCAATTACCGTTCAATTGTTCCGGCGCGCTGGCCGCGATAATGACGCTGGGATCATCCACCTTGAGATTCAGATCATAATCCGCGGCGTCGTACACAAGCCATTCGCCAAACGGCCATGGATCATGAAGCACCCATCCGTTTTCGTATGGAACGATGAATGGATACCAGTCGCTTAAGTTGATTTGGTTGCTAAGATAGCCGAACGGCCTTTCTCCGATTCTTGGAGGAAGTGATAGGTCAAAACTTAATGTAAAGGTCGTCACTGTATTCGGCAAAAGCGGCTGGGAGAAGTTGATCGTTAGACGCTGGCCGTTGAGGGTGTAATTTGTTACGCCTTGTCCATCCTGCGCGACGCTATCCAGGGAGAAGCAATTGCTCGATAAATTGGGTACGACCGCCAGAACCACATTCGATAGAGTTTGACCGGTTGTGTTCGTATATTTAATCGTTTCATCGGCATGAAGAGTATGCGCCGAATATTTTAGGTTTACGTAAAATGTATATTGCGTCCGCGTGTTTGCAGGCGCGGATGTTGGCGAAGGCACATTGGCCGCAACGATGGACACGCTGGTTGCAGGTAAAGATGTTTGAGTCGCTATATCTGCCGGAGTGCTTGTATTTATTGGAGTCGACGCTGCAGACGGGATTGTTGTGCCGGTTAGCATGGGAGGCTGGAACGGAGTCGGAGTAGATGTTGAGTTTGGGGCAACGGTGACCAGATTGAAG
>PLNY01000185.1 GCA_003141915.1 Anaerolineae bacterium
CGGGTTATATTGTAAAGCGGTATTGACGACCGCTTCCACCTCCGGTGAAACACGCGAATTGATGCGGCGGATCGGGCGTTCTCCAAACGAGAACGGCGGTTCAAGACGCGGGTCGCGGCGGGTAAGCGCATGATGGAGGGTCGCGCCAAGGGCGTAGATATCCGCTGCAGCTGTGGCTTCGCCGCGATATTGTTCCGGCGGCGAATAACCTTCGGTGCCGATCATCGTTCCCTTTTGTCCGACTTGAAATGTTTTGGCGATGCCAAAATCTACGAGGACCACATCGCCGTTGCTGTTGATCATGACATTGGAAGGTTTCATGTCGCGGAAGACAATTGGATCGGGCTTATGGCTGTGCAGGAAGGCCAGCACATCGCACAACTGAATCGCCCATGTCAAAATTTGCTCTTCGGGCAAAAAGCCTGGTGTATCGTTGATGATGGCTTCCATATCCTTGCCGTGGACGAATTCCAAAACCAGGTAGGATCGGTCTTCCTCGGAAAAATAATCGTAGATGCGCGGAATGGATGGATGATTCAACGTTGCCAATAAGTTGGCCTCGCGCTCGAAATTACGGATGATCGTTTGCCGCGTGAGCGGATCAGGCGCAGTGTTGATCATTTCCTTGACGGCCACCAGTTTGGTTACATTAGGGAAGTGCAGGTCCCGGGCGCGATAAACTGACCCCATACCGCCAACGCCGATCACTTCTTGAATGTGATACCGGTTGGCCAGCGTTACGCCCGATTGCAGTTGTCGGCGGGGATGAGCGGACTTCTCCTCGGATGGAGGCGTAATGTTTTGTGTTTCCAAGCCGCATCTCCTTTCCTTGAATTATAGTGTGCGTCGAAGGTATTGACAACCACCTGAAACTCTCATTAATGAAAGTTGCCCTTGCCTGTAAAGCGGTTCTAAGGCAGAATTCAGATACAATGAAGATTCTTGCGCTCAGCGATCAGGTCGAGGAACGAATTTACAGCCTTGCCGGACAAGGCCATTTCCGTGAAGTCGGCTTGGTTCTCGGTTGCGGCGATCTTCCCTACGCCTATTTGGAATACCTGGTTTCGGCGTTGAACGTGCCGATGTTTTATGTACCCGGCAATCATGACCCGCAAGAGAATCCAAGATTGGTTTCAACGCGCGCCGAAGGCGGCTCCAACCTCGACTTGAAACTGGCGCGCGTCAAAGGACTTTTGCTTGCCGGCTTTGGCGGTTCGATCCGCTATCGTCCCGATGGAGTCAATCAATATTCCCAGGCGGAGGCTTTTTTGCGCATCATTCGGTTAATGCCCGGCCTGTTGTGGAATCGAATTCATTATGGCCGCGCACTTGACATCCTCATCACCCATTCGCCGCCCTTCGATATTCATGATGAGAAAACGCAGGCTCATCGCGGACTGAAAGCCATCAATTGGATTTTGAATTGGGCGCGGCCGCGTTATCATTTTCATGGACACACCCACTTCTATCGTCGAAATTTGGAACCGGCTGTCACCCAGCTTGGCCCAACCACCATTATGAATATATTTCCCTATAAGGTAATCGAGATCGAACATGCCTGATGAATTTACTCCCCGCGCGCGCGCCGATTTCAGCAAGGCGCGTTTCAAGGCTTTTCTGAACCGCGCCTTCGCCGCGATTTCCGGTCAGCCGACTACATTGCTGGATTATGATGAGATCAAACAGAGTCTGCATATCGGCGGACCGATCTATCGCGGCGTGCATACCGTTCGTGTGGATCAGATCGTCGGAAGCTTGAACCGTTATCACGAATTTGACCGCGCTTTTCTTCCGGCGGAGAATCAACTGGCGGAGCGTTGGCAAAACATTGACAGCGCTTTTTATAAAGACATCAGCTTGCCGCCGGTGGTGCTTTATAAAGTCGGTCAGGTATATTTTGTGGTGGATGGACATCACCGCGTTTCGGTGGCGCGCCAGCAAGGACAGGAATTTATCGAAGCCGAAGTACGCGAGTGTTCGACCAAAGTTAACATCACACCCGATCTCAAAACCGAAGACTTAAAGATTCTCCATGAGAAAGTTCATTTCCTCGAGCGCACCGGTCTCGATGACCTGCGCCCGAAAGCAAAGATCCGCCTCACCATCCCGGACGGTTTCGACCGCATGTTGGAACATATCGCCGTTCATCATTATTTTATGGGACTCGATCTCAAGCGCGATATTTCCGAAGAAGAGGCGATTGCGCATTGGTACGACACGGTGTACTTCCCTATTGTCAAGATGATCCGGCAAAGCAAAATCTTAAAAGATTTCCCCGGCAAGACCGAAGGCGATCTTTATTTGTGGGTGCTCGATCATCAGCGCTATCTGGCCGAAGAAGAAGGACAATCCCTCCAGCCGCCGGAAGATGCGGCGCGTAAATTCATCGAAGAACATGTGGATTGAGCCGAAACTTTATGGCATAACGTTTCGGCCGCCGCTGGTGGAATTGTCAAAGACGGATAAAGAGAAAGTGATTCGAGAATTTGCATGGCGATAAATTCATCATCTCACAATGGGCGATTATTTTACTTTATCCAATCCTCATATACCATCTTCGCAAGCGATGCGACGATGAATGCGCTTCTTGTTCCTCCTCAAATCCAGTCACCAATATTGCTGTTACAAAACCATCATGATTCCGAACCACTGAACCGAATATAATATCCTCATGACCGATACTTGGCGACTTCTCATTACACCCCCCGCGCACGGCGCGTGGAACATGGCTTTGGACCAGGCGATTCTCGAACATATCGGGCGCGGCGAATCGATTCCGACTTTGCGATTATATTCATGGCAGCCGCCTTGTCTTTCGCTCGGTTACGCCCAGCCTTTTGCGGATGTGGATGTTGCCCGCCTCAACGAACGCGGCTGGGAAGTTGTCCGCCGTCCAACCGGCGGGCGCGCCATTTTGCATACCGACGAAGTGACGTATTCGATCACCGCGCCGAATGATGAGCCGCGCGTCGCGGGTTCCATCCTTGAAAGTTACAACCGTTTGGCTGGCGCGTTATTGCAAGCCGTGAAGTCCATCGGATTGCCGGTTGAAATAAAAGAAGACTCGGGCACACATCAGGCAACACCGAATCCGGTTTGCTTTGAAGTTCCATCCACCTATGAGATTACGGTCCACGGAAAGAAATTAATTGGATCTGCTCAGGCGCGGCGGAAAGAAGGCGTGCTTCAGCACGGCTCGCTTCCCTTGACCGGAAACCTGGCGCGCATTACCGAAGCTTTGACCTTCGCTGACGAGTCCGCGCGCCAAGACGCGGCGAAACGATTGCTGGCTCGCGCCGCAACGGTTGAGTCCGTTTTGGGACGCGAAGTTTTATGGAATGACGCCGCGCAAGCTTTCGTCTGGGCTTTTGAAACGACATTGGAACTGAAATTGGAAGAACAGTCATTATCCGAAAGCGAACGCGGACGAGCCGATGAACTCGTCCGCGAGAAATATGCAAATCCAGATTGGACGAAACGCGTTTGATATGTAGGGGCGGAGCAACGCTCCGCCCCTACATATTCTTCTTCATCTCTTCCTTGAAATTTTCCAATGCTTGAATCGGCGTGGGGTCGACGCCATAAGCTATCGCCAGATAATACGTCATGTAGTCGCCGAACAAAATCAAAGTCCACATGTGAGCGAGAAGGGAAGCGCCGCGCGCATCGAGAAAATCGGTATTGATGCCTTCGACCATGAAGGCTTGTTTGGTTAGATCAATCCGCAAACGATTACGCGGATGATCGGACGGCGCGCGCAGAAAGAGCGCCATGGTGTGCGGCATCAACACTTCTTCGGGAAACGTCGTTCCCGCCAGTGTGTTGTGATCGGCTTCCGGTAAAAATTCAAAGTTGGCTCCGGCTTTTGCCACTTCATTCACTTGTCCTTTGAAACGGCGCGCCACCGGCGACAGCGCTCCCGCGCCAAAGATGGTAACCCAGCGTCCCATCAACTGACCGGCGTAGCGTTTGGCAGAGTTATGAACGGTCGGAACATCGGCGCGCAAATGCTCCTGGGATTTCTTCATCGCTTCGATGGCTTCATTCAAATCTTTGGATGGATCAGGAATCAAATTCAATCTTGCAAGCAAAGCTAGTAGCAAACCAAAAGAGAATCCAACCGCGGCGCGTGGCTGGCCTTTATGGTTGAACGTCCAAACGGGAATTTTCTTTTCTTTTGCGCGCTTGGAGATTTCGCCGCCCGTGCTGATGACAACGATGTGACATTGATTCTCCACCGCGCGTTCAAATGAATCGAGAGTCTCTTCAGTGTTGCCGGAATGCGAAGATAAAACCACCAGCGTCTCTTTGCCTTTTGCAAAAGCGGGCAGACCGTAATCACGGTGAACAACAATTGGTACGAGACAACTTTGTGAAACGGCAGCCGCAACCAGGTCCGCGCCGATGGCGGAGCCGCCCACGCCCGCGATCGCAATGCGCTGAATGTTCTTTGATTCAGGCAACGGCATCGTTTGTCCTAATTCCCACGCCGACTTCAATTGATCGGGCAGGCCGTCAATTTCGCCGAGCATGTTTTGCGGGTCGAGTTTTTTGAATTCGGAAAAATTATCGAGGTCAATCATCAATCTTCTCCTACTTTATTTTCGGCCACGGAATAATTTTATACTTTGTCTTGCAGGCGTCCCAACAAACCAATGGGGAATTCTTTTGCAGGAAAATTGTCTTTACGCCCAACAGCCCGCGATATTCCACCTGAACATAATTCTCTGTTGCCCATTTGAAGACGGTCTGGTCTCCCCATGAATAATATTGAATATAGGTAGGCCGCTGTTCAACAATGGAGTAGTTGAGATCATATTTATTATGTCCCGGAACGCTGATCATGCCGCTCCAACTGACCGCGCCGGAAATATCGGGTTTGAGGCTGGCAATATATTTATCGGACTTGCCCAGAAAGTCTATTCCATAGCGATCGGCATAATACGGTGCCGTACCTGCCCAAATTACCCCGATGCTGGCGTTTGGAGAAGTCAGCGCGTCGATGGCGATGGCCGTATCGGTGTTTACGCGGCTGGCTGTGGACGCGGCTGTTGGATAGATCAGCAGGTCGTTATACAGGAATGGTAAATTGGTTAACGCGAGAGAAGCGAATGCTAGAATGGTTGTAAGAGTTGGAATGAATATCTTGTGTCTGGCAAGCCATGCCCAGCCTTGGAATAAGCCGAGCGCGCCAAGGATTGCAAGAATAAAAACCATGGGCATAGCCGGCGATAGGATTCGCCAAAGCGGCCATGGATCACCACCAACATAAATCTGATATCCGAGTGCGGCGATCAAGAACGAAAAGAGAAAAGCCTTCACACGATTGAATTCGATCACAAGCCCCAGCGCCGCGAGCAGGATGGCAAGAGCGCTTTGTTCCAAAAACGGAATTACAAAGCGCGACCCGCCAATCAAGCGGATGTGAAGACTGAAATTGCCAAGCTTGAGCGCGTATGTGTTTGGAAGGAATTCCCCGTAGTAAACAAATCTGAATACGGTATGCCCGATGAAAAACAGCGCCACGATCATGCCTGCATAGAAGATTTGAAAAAATTCCTGTTTGTNNCAGCGCGTGAGATAAGCCAATCCCGCCGTGATCGCCATGCCCATCAAGTCTGACGTTCTGTCCGTTTTCAGCCAGCGCAACGCAAAAAGAACGGTCGCCAGAATCAATAAGGTCAGCAGACCGGTTTCCATCCCCACAAGCGCCCAGTAACTTAACGGGTAATAGAAAAGCGTGCAGATAAAAGCAAGCAGGCCAATGATCTCCTGGTGTTGATTTCCGTCTTTTATGGAAAGAGCGATTGCTCTTGTCAAAAATGCCGCGCCGAGGATGGTTGGTATCGCAAAGATTTGGACTGCCAGCGGAGCGAAGGCTTTGTCAAGAAAGAGTGATGCCAGCGACATGATGAGCGTCATAAACAGGTTGGTGTATCCCTCAACGCGCTCACCTGCGTTCCACACCAAGCCCAGCCCGTGCGCGAAATTCCAGGCATAGCGCATGGAGATCATGGCATCATCGAAGAGGGAAAAGTAGCGTTGGCCGTCTATCGCGATGTACGAGTTTCGGTAAATGAATCCGGAAGCCCATATAAGATAAATGCCAGAAACGATGATTAGAAAGATGCGTTCTTGTTTTTTGTTCACAACGTATTTCTCTTTATGGAATGGCTGACGAAATGTGATTTGTGCCTGTTAATTCCCACGCGTTGAAAACTTCTCTTCAGGTAGGATGATTGATTCTAACATGCAATCGGATTCTAATTTTCATATCCGGGTTTTGCAGAACTATGGTAAACTCTCACTGCTCTTGAAAACGAGAGACCGTGTTCTGGGAATTGTTTTGATGATGGCCCGACGCAAATTGCTCGGGCTTTTTTGTTGCGAGGGTGCAATCCCCGAGGTTCGTCTGTAAAGATGAACTTTGGTTGGCAAGAAAATGTTTGCGGAGTCATCAGAACAATCCATTATACGTCATTGCGAATCTTCGGGAAGCAAGCTCTTCGCTAAATAGAGATTGCCACGCTCGCTATGCTCGCTCGCAATGACAAAAGGAAAATTGATGACCACCGAATTTACTTCTTTAAACCTGCGTCCAGAGTTGATGCAGGCGATTTCCGAGCTTGGCTATACCGAGCCGACTCCGATTCAAGCCGGAATGATTCCGCTGATGTTGACCGGCGTGGACGTGATTGGTCAAGCCCAAACCGGCACCGGCAAGACCGCCGCGTTCGCCTTCCCCATTCTCAATAACTTCACACACGAACGTTACGTGCAAAGCCTGATCCTCGCACCCACGCGCGAACTCGCTTTGCAGGTTGCCGATTCCATGATCGAATATGGCAAGCATCTCAACGTGCGCGTGCTCGCCGTCTATGGCGGACAGCCGTATGGTCCACAAATATCACAACTCAATCGCGGCGTGGACATTGTCGTTGGCACGCCGGGACGTTTGCTCGATCTCATCGAACGCAAGGCGCTCAACATCAAGCATGTCCGCATCGTGGTGCTCGATGAAGCCGACGAAATGCTCAACATGGGCTTCATCGAAGATGTGGAAAAGATTCTCGGCGAGACTCCTGCCGAACGTCAGACTTCGTTGTTCAGCGCGACACTGCCGACGCGCATCCGCACGCTCGCCAGCCGCTTCATGCGCGACCCGCAAGCGGTCACCATTAAACGCGATACGCTCACCCTGACAACAACCGAACAACGCTATTACCTTGTCCATGAAAATGACAAGACCAACGCGCTGACGCGTCTCTTCGAGATCGAACCGATTCATTCAGCGTTGATCTTTGCCCGCACTCGCGCTGAGACAAGTGCACTTGCAAACGAACTCGTGGTGCGCGGCATTCCCGCTGAAGCCATTCATGGAGATTTAGATCAGCAGGCGCGCGAACGCGTGCTCGGACGATTCAGAGCAAATCAACTCAAAGTATTGGTCGCGACCGACGTCGCTGCGCGCGGACTCGATATCGAAGATATATCGCATGTGTTCAACTATCATCTTCCTGATGACGCTGAAGTTTATATTCATCGTATTGGTCGCACCGGACGCGCAGGCAAAACCGGCATTGCGATCACATTGTTATCTCCGCGTGAGAAACGCCGCATGCGCGAAGTGGAAGCGCTGACCAAACAAAATGTCACGAAGATGGAACTTCCGACCATTGAAGATATTCAGAAGTATCGCGAATCGAAAGTGGTCGAGAATATGAAAATCTGGCTGGGCCGCGGACGATATAAACGCGAGCTGGAAATGGTACAGCAGTTGATCGAGGCTGGACATGATCCGTTGAACATCGCGGCGGCGGCGCTCAAGCTGGCGCGCGGGGATGAGAAGCAGCGTCCCATCTCAGAGATCGCCGATGTCAAAGCCGAGGCGCCGCGTAAGTTTGAAAAAGATTTCAAGCGCGGACCACGCGGCGGAGCGATCAAGCGCGCGTTCGGAAAGTCACGCAGAGAATCGCATGAAGAAGGCATGATCCGGATGAAGTTAAACAAAGGCAAAGCCAACGGCATCCGCCCGAACGACATCGTCGGCACGATTGCGTTTCATGCCAATATCCCGGGACATGTGATCGGTAAAATCCGTATTGAAGATAAATTGACTTACGTGGACATCCCCGAAGATTTGGTGGATCAGGTGCTGAAGCACAACGGCAACTACAATGTTGGAAAAGAAAAGTTCAGTTTGCAAAAGGCATAATGTGTAATGTCGTTGCGAGCCGCGTAGTTTGCGGCGCGGTAATCTTGTCCTTCAAAAGGGAGATTGCTTTGTCGGTATGCCCTCCTCGCAACGACATATTAAGATCATCCGTAAAAGATCCGCAGCATGATCCAATTCTGACCCAGGTCATAGGTGGCGACGCCAATCAACAGCAAACCACCGATGATGTTGATGATCCGGGAATGACGCGCAAAGAAGACCGTCAGTTGGCGTTGGAGCGCTCCAGAGAGCAAAGAAAGAACTAATAGAGGGATGCCAAAGCCCAGCCCGAACAACAAGAAGATCCACAGTTTGCTTATCGCTTCGCCTACCGTGAAGGATAAGGCAAAGATGCTGACTATGAACGCTCCGGAGCAGGGCAATGTGATCGGGCCATAAAGCAGGCCATAAAAAAAAGCATTCACGAATGGGGAATACAGGACGGGAACTTGAATCTGTGGCAGGCTCTTGAAGGGGTTGCGATCCAATAGGAGCAAAACGCCGAGCAATAGAATCACCAGGTCTGCCAGCGGAAGAATGATAGCCAGCGTCCTGCTGATGGGTATAGCCAGCAGGGCGATCAAGCCTCCCAATGCAACCATCATGGTCAGCACCCCGATCAGGATAAAGAAGCCCAGAAAATATCTTTGTCGGCTCGCACCGGTTGCGGTCTGACCACTTAAATAGGCAAGGAAACCCGGATAAAGCGGCAAGACACAGGGACTGGTGGATGTCAGCAGACCAAGCACGAGCGAGGTGATAACAATGTTGTTCATCGCTGTTAATTTGCCAAATAAGGCTCAACGATCTTTTGAAGCTCGTCAGCTTGTTTCAATTCGAATTGCAGTTGGTGTGCATTTCCCTGGCGGTCGATCAGCAGTATGGGCTCCAGGGGTGGATTTAGGTATTCGGCGCTGTACAGATTCCCCAAGGCGCGTTCCACGTCCAGCGTAGCGATGGCGAAACGCCACTCGAAGCCAAGGTCCGCCGTGTATTTCTTGAGCGAGGCACCATCCTCGTTTGAGTCAATATCCAGGCTGATCAAAATTAAATCTTGCGGGTTGCCGAGTTGCTCGCTCATTTTTCTCACATTTAATTGTTGGAAGATACAGTTCATACACCACTGTGCCATGGGTTCAACCAGCACCACTTTCCCGGAAAAGTCATTAATGGAAAAAGTCTGACCGGTGCGTACATCAGTCATCTTGATATTGAACCAGTCCGGTTTGGCAGGTGGGGTAGCAGCAGTGGAAGTAATAGGAACAGAGGCGGCAGTTGCGGCAGGCGCCAGTGTAGCAGTTGGAGCCTGTGTAGCAACCGAGACAATTGGTGAGGCCTGCGTTGGCGCAGTTGCCGGACTGCAAGCAGTCAGCATCACTATTGAGACTATTAGAGTGAAGAAAATTATTGACACTCGATTGAATTTCATTTCCCTTTTCCTTTCATTACGTTTGTGGTATCGAAATTTTCTTCGCCCAACCGAAAATACGATTATTAATCAATAGGGCTTCTGCGAGAATTGTCGTAGTGATGCCAGATAAACTTACCTTATTTATGGCACATTACTTAGCCAGATAAGGCGCGAGTGTTAACTTTAGTGAGCCGGCACTCTTCAAGCCGTATGGCAATCCATAGACTCTTCCGTTGCGATCGATTATCAACATAGGATCGAGCGGCCCATCCAGATATTCTGCGCTGTAGAGGTTACCGAGAGCACGAGCTACAAGAAGCGGGACAATGGCAAAATGCCAGCCAAAACCATTGGCATCTGCGTATTTCTTGAGCGAGGCCTGGTCTTCGTTCGGATCAACATCCAAGCTGATTGAAACCAGATTATCCGGGTTGCCAAGCAATGTGGATAGTCGCCCTACTTCAACTTGTTGCCATTTGCAACTGGGACACCACTCCACCATGGTTTGGATCAGCACGACCTTCCCGGCAAAATCGTTGATCGTGAAGGTCTGACCAGTGCGTACGTCGGTCATCGCAATATTGAACCAGTCCGGTTTGGCGGGTGGGGTAGCAGCAGTGGGAGCAATAGTGACAGATGCGGTTGCGGCAAGTACCGATGTAGCAGTCGGAGCCTGCGTAGCAACCGAGACAATTGGCGGGGCCTGCGTTGGCGCAGCTGCCGGACTGCAAGCGGCCAGCAAGGCTACGACAATTATTAGAGCGAAGAGAGAGATTGAAACGCGATGGGATTTCATTTCGCGTCTTCCTTTCATAACCAATAACGTTTGTGGTATCGAAATTTTCTTGCCCGATCGAAAATATTATTAATCCCCAGGGCTCATGTAAATCAGGTAGGGCGTCAGGGTTATCTGGAGTGAGCCAGCTCTCTTTATTGGACCCAATGGCAGACTATAGACGCCGCCTTGACGGTCAATGAAAAGCATCGGAGTGAGGGGAGGATTCATAAACTCGGCGCTGTATAAATTACCGAGCGCCCGATCAACTGCCAGCGGGGAAATCGCAAAGTACCAATCGAAGCCAAATGTATTTGCATATTCTTTGAGTGTGGCTGCATCTTCGCTCAAGTCCTCGTCCAGGCTGACCGCGACCATGTCCTGCGAGTAGCCCAATGCTTCCAGTTTTTTCACTTCCTTATCCTGCGTCACGCAATTTATGCACCATGTTGCCATGGTTTCAAGCAGTACGACTTTGCCTGCGAAGTCATTAATGGAAAAGGTCTGACCGGTGCGCACATCAGTCATCTTGATATTGAANNCAGGGCTATTAGAGTGAATAAATTACGCTGGGATTTCATTGCCTGCCTTCCTGTCATAACCAATAATGTTCGCGGTTCGGAATTTTCTTCGTCTGGTCGAAAATGGCATTATGAATCTATAGGGAGTCTTTTAACCTTGTCGTGGTGAAGACAGTCGAACTTACTTGTTGAGTCTTGCCGGTTTGAGATACGTTATTCAATTTCCTCTGTGATTTTGGGATACTAGAGTTCTTGGAATAGGTTGAATTTAGAGGTGTGGGTGATTAGAGTAATCATATGTTGTTGGTTAATACTTGTATGCAAATGA
>PLNY01000256.1 GCA_003141915.1 Anaerolineae bacterium
CAGACGCGCTAGATTCAGGTTTTCATTTTTGGCCATTTTTTCCCGATTCATTCCATCACTTAAAACAGCGTCAATACCATTAATTCTATTGGCCAAAATCATTTTTAACGCTTTCCGCCAAACGCCCGTTAGGTGCCTCGAAAAAGGTGCAACTCTAGCACAAAAACTAGCNNCCAATCACGAGAACGCTCACCCCATGCAAGACTGGTCGTGTCAAATTTGGAACCAGCCCCGCGCCCCGTCCCCCGCTCGCAGAACTGGTTTCAAATCCGACACCACCAGGACAAATTTCGCGCGAACGGGCATCACTGGTTTACGTTCGTCATGGCCGCGTTTCATCTTTTCCCGGCTTGACGTTATTACACTTGTTGTTACATTGCCTTCATGGTGCTCGAATTAAAACTCCGCAAAGTGGGCAATTCGGTTGGCCTGGTTTTGCCCAAACAGGCGCTCGCCCATCTCAACGTCGGTGAAGGCGACACGGTTTGCCTGACTGACGCCACCGCCGGCAGCGTGCGGATGACCGCCAATCCCGAGGTTTCCCGACAAATGGAAGTGGTCCAGGATCTCATGCGCCGCTATCGCAACACGCTCCGCGAACTGGCGAAATGAAAACGCCAGTTTGGGTTTTGCGCGAGACAGTGCTGACTCTGCATGAGCAATTGCTGGCGGAATTCGGTGGCGCGGCGGGCGTCCGCGATGAAGGTTTGCTGGATTCAGCATTGGGCAAACCGGAAAATCTTTTTGCCTACGGCAAGCCGACAATCTTCGATCTCGCCGCCAGCTACGGCTTCGGCCTGGTGAAAAATCATCCATTTATTGACGGCAACAAGCGGGCGGGTTTCACCGTGGCCGTGGTTTTTCTTGAGTTGAACGGTTTTCGCTTTCAAGCGACCGAGGCCGATGCCGCCGTGCGCACACTGGCGCTTGCTGCTGGTGAAATGACTGAACAAGAATTTGCCGTCTGGTTGAAGGCAAATTCGCGGAAAGCGTAATCCCCCGGCGCACAGACTTTCGGGCTGTCTCGCTCTGACGCGGACACACCAAAAGACTGTGCGCCGCCCGGGGTGCCTGACTCCGGCGATTTCCGGCCTGCTTCACTTCGCTCCGTTGCGCGGTCAACAACGACTTGCACCCGCCGTTGATCCGCTTCACTGCCGCTCCGTTCCGCAGCCGTAATTCACCGGAGACAGGCCGGGCTTTGCGCCAGCTCGCACCCGCGCCAAAGGTCGGCGACCTCTGGACTCCCGCTCTGCCGCGCCAGCGCCACACTGCCTGGGCGTAAAATGTTTCAAATAATTCTCGCCGTGCGTTTGGTTTAGGAGTAGAACTGCGAACACAAAATATGACTGATACAAACAAATATCGTGTTTGGTTCTCGAACAAGAATTTTTGTAATAAGAACTATAAGAATTTTGATACGAGAATTGATCTTGTTAATTGGCTTTGCACAAATGAAACACTACAATTCGTAAGGATCACTTTTAACAACAAAAGCGGTGGTCCTGGCAGAACAGGCTGGGTTGGCGGAAAAACAATGCTTGGCTTGTGGCAAGAAGTTGACCGTGAACGGAAAAAGAAATCAATTAAGCCACTACCCGAATGAGAATGAGAATCAAAACCGTTCTTATGTTCCTGTCACTGGCGTTTTCGCTTCACGCACAGACTTCCGCCACTCCAACGCCGGCTGATCTTAAAAATGCGATTGTTTGCATGGACAGTTTCTTAGGAATGACAAATGCCATGCTTCCGGCAGATGTGATAAGCATGAAGCCTGAATCCTTAAAATTCAGAATGAACGGTCAAGATTACAATTATTCTGGGCACTACACAGTAACGCTAAACACTCCGCGCCAACATAAAAACCCATATTTCGGTTTAGGCTCACCGGAGATGGCAAAGATTCTAATTTTGGAGGATTGGGACGGAAATGCGTTGCCGCTCCAAAATGTGACAATATGGGAAAAGCGCAGTGGTTTTATAGACGCAACCGCAATGGGCAAAGAATGGATACACTCCGGCACTTACACGATTCAGAATTGATAAATGTTCTATGCCATACATCTATTTACACAAGGCATATTCGTTTGAAAAGAATCGCGTTGAC
The DNA here is from genome assembly GCA_003141915.1 of Anaerolineae bacterium. GTDB lineage: Bacteria > Chloroflexota > Anaerolineae > Anaerolineales > Villigracilaceae > Fen-1038. Next base: position 2,108 of record PLNY01000256.1, read on the forward strand.
CCGGACGATATTTGGAAAATTACAGCGATTGAGTTGGAGGACGGCGATGGAAGCCTTGTCACTTTCAAGGATGGTGATCTGCCAATTAAATATGCAGAAACTCCTCAAGAGATCGAATGGTTGAAATGGCGGATGCGGTATCTCTGGCCAAATGTGGAGAGAATCATAATGGCGATTACTGGGGGTATAATCGGTGGATTGTTGGCTTTGCTATTCAAACATCATTTTTAGTCAATCAATATGGGCTTTTTCAATACACTATTTGGATCATCCGCAAAACCGCGCACGATACTAGATGATGCTCAAGAAATTAGTGGAAGGCTTACCGTCAAAGGATACCGCAAACTTGGCGCGCTACATAACATTGCCCCAACAGCGAAAACAACAGATCAAAAGATCATGGAGATATATTCCACGATCAGCGCAGCCTTTCGAGAAGCAGCGAAACGGCGCGGTGAACACATTCCTGCGCTGTATCTCAATCACATCGTTTGGATGTTTATTCAGAATTACGAAACCTTTGGTGACAAGTTTATGCAAGAGCACCTTAAATATGAGGTAACAAAGTATTTACAGGAAGGCTTGCGGGAAGATTACAAGAGGGAATTACCACTGTTTGACGAGAATGGCAATGACCCTGATGTTAAACGATTGGACGAGCTTGCTACAAAAGCCGTCTTGGGGCGAAGTGAAACAAAAATTGAGCGTTGCCGTAGAAAAGCGGAGGCTGGTGATGCAGAATCACAGTTCACAATAGGAATCCAATATGAACAGGGGCAATTTGGCTATCCAAAAGATTATTGTGAAGCTGCCAAATGGTATCGCAAAGCTGCCGAACAAGGCCATGCAGGGGCGCAACTATATCTCGGCGTTTTCATGTGCAACGTGGAACAAGACGTTGTAGAGGCGTATAAATGGCTCAATCTGGCTAAAAAGGGAAACGCTCTTGATAAATTCGCTGCGATTCCCCTTCAAAAGAAACTTATTGCTTTAATGACGCCTGAACAAATTGCCGCGGGTGAACGGCTTGCACGCGAGTTTTTTCCAAAAAAAGGGAATCCAAGTATCAATGCCGCAAGTCTCAAAAATGAGCAGAACGCCGTCCAAACAACGAACCATAAAACGATTGGACTGTGCCCGAAATGTAAATCGGAAGTCCTTGAGGGTAGCACAGGCTATTTTTGTCGAGCGCAGGACTGCGGCTTCAAGATTGCTGGAGTCATCATGTGTCAGGTTTTGAATCCCTCTCAAGTTGCAAACCTACTCCGAAATGGACGGACTGATTTGCTATCGGACTTTGTATCCGAGAATGGCCGTCGCTTTTCTGCCTGGCTTGTTGTTGACGAGTTTGGAAAGGTGACATTTGATTTTCCGAAGCAGGATTCTCAATAAATCGCCGAGTCCAGGATACCAGCCGCCGCTGGAATAGAACAAGTGGACAAACCCGTCAGCATATCTCTGCCTTTACCCGACTGCCGACATACTCATTTGAAAAGCTGCGATGCCTTGCCGCTCGCCAGCTTCGGCAAACTTCAGCGAAAAGTAAGGCTGGCGGCAGGGGTGCGATTCAGTCGGCGCGAATTCAGGAANNGTCTTGCAGCCGGGAAAATGTTTTTCATTCCGCGTGACGACGGCCAGGCCGCAACTTCGCGCTATCGCCCCAATCAATGAATCATCGTATGGGATCGGCTTGTTTTTGGATTCCGCCATCATCCGCCCCCACTCGGCCGCCGCTGCCTCGTCAAACACATAGATCGC
>PLNY01000410.1 GCA_003141915.1 Anaerolineae bacterium
CCGCCGATGTGGCCCCAATAATCAATGCCGCTGCCGGGGACGAAGTCAATCACCAAATTAATTACTATAATGAAGATCACATTTCCAATGGCGCGGCCAAATTGCGCGCCCAGCAACTTTTGATTCTGATAGAGAAAGACGCCTTCTGCGCCGATCAGCCCAAAGATCGCGGTGGAGGCGCCAACTGAATATCCGCTCGAAAACAGAAATGATAATACGTTGCCCGTAAACCCGCCCAGCACATAAAGCAAAAGATAACGTCCATGTCCAAAGTAACGTTCCAGTCCAACGCCGATCACGAGGAGCGCATACATATTGAAGAGAATATGCGGGATGGAGGCATGCAGTAGTACAGGCGTCAATAGCCGCCATAATTCTCCGGCACGAATCAATTCGTTAATCTTTGCACCATAATAGGTAGTCCAGTCCATGCCGCCATAATAAGGGCTAGAGCTGCTAATGAGTTGCAGAAGATAGAATCCGATGGTGATCCCCATGATGGAATAAGTCATGTAGGGACGCGAGGAAGGCATGGGCACTCGCACGGTTTGCGGAGGCGCAACAGATTGTTGGTCTGGAGAAGAAGCGGGATAAGTATTCACAAATTAACCTTTCGTTGTTTTACGCGATGATGTTCCGAATCAATGATCGCACGCACGATATCCACTGTGTGATCGAGAAAAAAGTCGTGATTGATGATGATGTAGTCAAAAGCTTCCACCCGTTGAAGTTCCTTGCGGGCCGTCGCAATGCGAATTGCAAGCGAGTCGGAGGTTTCGGTCTTGCGCTGTTTGAGCCGGTTGACCAATTCATCTTCATTGTCGGTGGTGATAAAGATCAGCAACGCGTCCGGCGCAAGTTTGCGGACAGTTTCCGCGCCCTGCACATCGACTCGCATGATCACATCCTTGCCGCTGGCGAGTGCTTCACGCACCTGCGCTTTCGGAATCCCTTTATAGTCGCCGTAGACCAAAGCGAACTCTATGAGTTCATTCTGATCGATCATGTGCGCAAACTTTTCCTTCGAGACGAAAAAATAATCCCTACCGTCCACTTCATTGGGACGTTGAGGGCGCGTCGTGGCCGTGACCACAAAATGGAATGGCAGTCCGCGTTCCTTCATGCGCTGAACGACGGTATCCTTCCCTGCACCGGATGGGCCGGAGATGACGATCAGCAAAGGTTCGGGACGCGGTCTTTCAAATTCATTGGAGGAGGTCATGAAGATATTGTACCAAAGACGCTCGAACGAGATTGCAGTAAAATTGATCCATGCCCACCTATGATTTTATTTGTCTGAACTGCAACGAACGCTTTGACGTTTTCTTAACATTCAGCGAATACGGCAAAAAAACTGTCGTCTGCACGCATTGCGGCAGTGATAAGGTCCGGCGGAGGATGACGAAGGTGAGGATCGCCAAATCGGAGGCGAGCCGCATGGAGAGTGTGATGGATCCGTCCGCATTGGAAGGCGTGGAAAATGATCCACGTGCGATGGGTCAGATGATGAAGAAGATGGGAAAGGAAATGGGCGAGGATCTGCCTCCTGAATTCGACGATGTGGTGGATCGGCTCGAGGCGGGTCAATCGCCGGAAGAAATTGAATCCGCCTTGCCGGATTTGGGTTCGGATGCGGGCGGCGGAGACGATCAATAACAACATCGGTGAAATTTATATGGTGATCAACGCGCCGGGCTTGATCTTTTCTTTTTCCTGTCCTTTACGCAGAATCCACGCATCACCGACTACAAGCTGCGTTTTCCGTCCCTCGATTTTGATATGTGAACCATCGGCCATGATGATTACTGGATTATCGTGGAAGACGTGATAATCCACCAACCAGTTATCCCTTTCCAAATCTCCCGCGTAATGCACATAGAAATTGAAAGGCGTGACGTTCAACCCGTCGAAGTGCGGCGTCTCGACTGCGTTGAGATCATTGGAAGTCAGGATATTCGGTCCGCACAGAATTGTCCCAGCGCTGAATGCAACCAGCGGTAAACCGGCTTGTACCTTTTTGGATAGATACGGCGTCAAGCGGCTGACATGCAAACGATGATTGAGAAGAAACGTGTTGCCGCCGGGAATGTAAACCAACGCGGCACGCCGCAGGATGGATTCCATTTCCGGAAGCTCCATCATTTCGGTGTTGAGCATTTCAACGCGCGCCAGGCCATCAAAATATTTTTGTGTTAGCTCCAGCCACTTCTCACCATAAAGCGAAGCCATCGGCAAGTACGCGACCATCGCATCCGGCTTGTCCGCGAGATAAGGATTCGCCGCATCAATGATGTAACGGATATCGTCCCGCTCGCCGGGGCTGGAAAACAAATGAAGGTTCATGCTTAAGCGTAAGGATGATCAGTTGGTTTGGATCATGATTTTCTCGCGTTCAAAGCGCGTTCGATATAGACGCGGTGTTCTGCAAAATGCTCGGATGTATTTCCAAGCACCCATTCGATAACGGGCCGCTTCTGCGGATCATCGCTTTTGAATTGCTTCATCAGATTCAGAAAGCCCATCGCTTTGAGCGTCTTGATGGTTTCATCATGCGTGCTTTTAAGTTCATTGAGAACTTCATCGGTCGAACGCTTGCGGTTGCGCTCGAAGAGGATGGCATTTTCTTCATCCTCGTTCAGCCCCTTTAATTTCTGCTCATCGATGCCCAGCGCAATATGGGCAGGCACGCCTCCAAGCTCGGACTCCAGCATAAAATGCATCCACGCAGAGAGGTGACCGAGATTATCTTTTGGCGACCAGCCGCCGGAATCAGGAGTCGTCATCTGGTCGGGAGTGATGCGATCCACAACCTGCATCAGCGCGTTCCATTCGCGCTCGATCTCCTTTAATAACTCGTCAAGATTGTTGGGAAGAATTCTATCAGCCATTGAAGCACCTTATAAGAATAGAGTGTGTACACAAAAATTCTTGCATACACACTCCAAGTAAAATCACTTATCTCTGGCAGGGAGGTCTAGTAGCGCTTGCCGCCTCCGCGTTGCGGACGATGCCCGCCGCGGTTGTTGCCGCCTCGATTGCCGAAGCCGCCTCCGGTTCGCTCTTCGCGCGGACGAGCCAAACTGACCTTCAGTTCGCGGTCGCCCAAGTGATAGCCATTGAACGTGCTAATGGCCTTTTCTGCTTCGACCTGAGTGCTCATCTCCACGAAGGCAAAGCCTTTGGATTGACCGCTGTCCCGGTCCTTGATCAGCGCGACTGAAGAGACCGTGCCTGCCTGCGTGAAGAGGGTCCGCAGATCATCTTCCGTGGTCGAATACGACAGATTGCCGACGTACAACTTGGATTCCATTTTTCTCCTAAAGTGGTAGGTTCCTGCCCTACCAAAGTGGTAGGTTTTCATCCTACCAAACGCCCGCCACCAGCGGGCGGGCACAAATCAGGCGTGAGACGACCTCGAAAGAGAATCACCAAACCTGTTGACAACGCGTTCAGTATATCATACCCCCACCTGCCTCCCCCAAATCCTTTGGATTTGGGGGAGGTGTCACGGAGTGACGGAGGGGGCAGAAAATTATGGTCACTTTAAAAATTTAGCGGCAAGTTTATATGTCTGCTGGATGTGTTTATCGGAAACATCCCAGCCTTGAAGTTCTTTCCGAATCAAATCCTTATTTTTGCGGCTGATATCGCGCAAGGCATTTCCCACCGACTTGCGGACATACTCGCTCTCATCCGCTTTCAGCCGACTTAAAAGTTTTATTGCAACTTCAGGATGTTCGCGGAAATAATCCCTGCCCGTCCAAATGCGCAGACCTTCGGTCACGGCGCGGCGGACATTCGGATTTTCATCTGAAAGCCAATCTTCAATCACCAGCAGTGACTTTTCGTAACCGCTATCCTTGCAATATCCGTCGAAGGCTTTCGCCAAAGTTTCCTGCACGCGCCAATCCTTATCGAGACTCACGCGCTGGCGCAAAAGCATAAAACTCTCTTTTGAATTCGCGGCAAGTTTTCCAAATAAAAATACTGCCAGTACGCGCGCTTGATGGACATCGGACTCGAACAATTCTTTTGCCAGGCGCAAAGTTTCTGCCGAGCTGTGACCGGCAAAGATTTCTTCCGAAGCATTTTGAATATCCATGAAGCCATGTTCGGTTTTCTGCACGCGTTGAACAAGAGATTGAATGGTATCCACGCTAATTCACCTTTGCTTCAATTATTTTTCTCAACTCTTCCTGCACTTCATCCCAACTTCGACTTGCATCCACCACCACCCATCGCTTCGGTTCCTGCTTGACCATCTCCAAATATCCGGCACGCACGCGACTATAGAACTCAACTTCATAAGCGTCCATGCGATTCCATTCAACGTTATTTTGCTTTTTGCGTTTTAGACCAACTTCCACATCTACGTCCAGCAAAATCGTTAAGTCGGGAGTCAATCCGCCTGTTGCATATTTAACCAACGCACGGACTTCATCCAGATTTTGCCGGTGACCATAACCTTGATAAGCAATCGTCGAATCATAGTAACGGTCAGAGATGACGATCTCACCCGCAGCCAGCAGCGGTTTGATGACTTGTTCCACAATCTGCGCGCGCGCGGCCTGATAAAGCAATGTCTCCGTGCGCGGGTGCATTTCCGTATTTTTCAAATCGTGGATCACAGCACGGATCTGTTCCCCGATATTTGTTCCGCCCGGCTCGCGCGTGGCAAAGACTTTATATCCTTGCACGGTGAGCCATTCCGTCAGCGGTTTGATATGTGAGGTCTTGCCAGATCCTTCCGGACCTTCGAGAGTGATAAACATAGTTTTTCTACCTTATGATCAAGTATCCGCCTGCGATCAACATTCCGGCGCCGACGAGACGCACCAGGTCAAGGGGACGAACCGCAACGCCAAACAATCCAAATTGGTCAATGAGGATGCCCATTACCAGTTGTCCAATGATGATCAGCGCCAAGGCGGTGGTCGCGCCGAGACGCGGCATGGTTTGATTAAGCGTCAGATACAAAACAACTCCGAAACTTCCGGAGAGGAACATGTACCATGAAAGATTGCGCCAATTCCCGATATTTTCACCGCCGAGGGCAAGTAACAAAGCGCCGGACAAAATCGCGCCGCTGACGTGTACGACAAAAGCGCCAGCCATCGTTCCAATCCGCTGACTCATTTGGGATACAATTGGTCCCTGCACGCCAACCGCCAGCCCGCCCAGGATGCCGATCAAAACCGTCAATATCAGATTCGCCATTTCGTTTTTCCTTTTGATTCTCAGAGAATCAATACAGGCTCAGTTCTTACTCATTATACGTTTATCTTTGGGTAATTCTATTGTCATTTTTATGCGCTAGAATAAGCATATAAATACTTGATACAAAAATCATGTGTCATTGCGAGCACCCGGAGGGCGCGTGGCAATCCCGCAAGGGGATGGTATCTCAACTAATTATCAAACAGGAGATTGCCACGTCGGCTCTTTGAGCCTCCTCGCAATGACATGATATACAAGCAAGGAGATCAAATGACATTCAAACGCATTCTCTACATTTTACTTGTTGTGGTCGTTGCTGGATTATCCGCGTTGGGCGGAGCCGTCGCAGGCGGATACGGCGTTTATCAAGCCGTGAGAAATTCCGCGGCTTTACCGGCGCCTGTTCAAGCGGCATTGCCTGCCAGTAACACGACTCCGGTCACAACGC
>PLNY01000194.1 GCA_003141915.1 Anaerolineae bacterium
AAGAATCGTTTCGGCGCGACTGCCGAAGTGGGTGTATTCGAAATGCGCGAACGCGGTCTGATCGAAGTGACCAATCCATCCGAGGCTTTCCTTGAAGAGCGGATGGTCAATGCACCTGGCTCATCCATCGCAGTGACGATGGAAGGCACGCGTCCCATTCTGGTTGAGATTCAAGGCTTGACTTCACCGACTCAATTCGGTAATGCGCGTCGCACGCCCAATGGCGTGGACTTCAACCGGCTTCTGCTCATCGCGGCGGTCCTTACCCGACGCGTCGGACTCAAACTTGCCGAACAGGATGTATTCGTTAACGTTGTCGGTGGAATTCAAATTGATGAACCTGCCGCAGATCTTGCCGTCGCCGCGGCGATTGCCTCTTCGTGGAAAGATATTGCCATACGCGCTGATGCAGTCTTAATTGGCGAGATTGGTTTAGCTGGCGAACTGCGTATGCCAAGTCAAATGCAGACGCGCTTGCGTGAAGCGGCGAAGCTTGGTTTCAAATGCGCAATTGTGCCGAAAGCGATTCATAAAGGGGAAGGCTGGCCAACAGGAATCGAAATCATCGAGGCGCGTTCGGTTTCGCAAGCCTTGGATGCGGCCTTTGCCATTCAAAGAGAATCGCCAAAGGGCCGAAGGGTTGCATAACTTTTGCGCGACAATTTAATTTCTTCTTCGTATATTTCTCAGAAGGAGAATTTCCATGAGCTATAAAATGTTTTCGATTGTTTTGATTCTCGCTTTGGCGACTCTCGCCTGCGGGTTTAGCGTCTCATTGCCCAAAGCGCCCACGCCCGGGCCGGATGTCACAGATAACATAACGGCGCCCGCTCCGTCGTCGGGGACGACGCGCTTCAGCATCCTCTTCGGCGCTGGTGAGTTGAATCTAAATCCCGGCGCGCAGAATTTAGTCGAAGGCACAGCCACCTATAACGTTCCGGATTTGAAACCCGAGGTTGTCACCGATGACAATGGCACCGAGATCAAACAAGGCAACCTTAACAATATTCCCTATCCGGGCAACATCAAAAATGTTTGGGACTTCAAGCTTGGCAATACGCCCATGGACTTGACCATCAACGCTGGCGCATATACTGGAACTTTTGAACTTGGCGGGCTTTCACTGACCAATCTCACGATCAAAGACGGCGCATCGAATGTAAAGCTATCCTTCTCACAAGCCAATCCAAGCGAAATGGCGATCTTCCGTTATGAAACCGGCGCATCGAATGTTAAATTAAGCAGACTCGCGAATGCGAATTTCAACACCATGATCTTCGATAGAGGTGCAGGCGATTATACGTTGGATTTCTCCGGCGCATTGAAGCGCGACGCAGCGATCACGATCTCCAGCGGCTTGAGCAACATCATTTTGATTATCCCGCAAAACGTGAATGCAAAGGTCACCGCTGAGAGCGGGCTGGCAAATATCAACGCCGGGCCGGGCTGGACTCAAAACGGCAATGAATACGTTCAAAGCGGTTCCGGTTCGACGCTAACTTTCCTGATCAAAACAGGCGCAGGGAATCTAACGCTGACTCATTAATCCCGAAAATTCAATTTTTCCTCTCCAATTGGAGAGGAAAAATTTATTAAATCGGAGTAAAAGGTCATAATTTAGCAATGACCTCTATCACTTGTTGCGTACTCCCAAACAAAATAGAATCTAAATATAGACTAGTATTATCTGTTTTGTGGAAAGAAGGACTCTATGCAAATTACCCGTCAAGCCGATTATGCAGTACGCGCAGTAATTTATCTTGCCCACCTGGATGGCTCGGAACGCGCCGCTACCAGCATCGTAGCGGAAGAACAACATATTCCACCATCTTTTCTTGCCAAGATTATTTCGCAATTATCCATAGCCGGATTATTACACACCTCGCGCGGCGCGCGCGGCGGCGTGACGCTGGCGCGTGAGCCAAAAGATATTACCCTGCTGGAAGTTGTGGAAGCCATTGATGGGCCTATCCAATTAAACGAATGCGTCGGCGATGAGAAAAGATGCGCTTTGGGAGAAGGATGTCCTCTTCGTTCCGTATGGTGTAAAGCACAGGACGAGTTGGTGAAACGACTGAAGGCCACCAACTTCGCAGACTTGATGATGCAAGCTGCGTAGAGCAATTGGAAAAACGCCCCTTATTCCTCTCGGTTATAATTACCGAGAGGTTTTTATAAAAGGATAGGAAAATGAAAAGATATAAATTCGCTCAACCATTAGTAGTTTTAATTTTAGCCTTTTCTCTAATTACTCTTGCCTGCAACGCGGCCGCGGGTCTGCCTAATCCATTCGCCACCTCCACACCAACTTTTACACCAACTTTTACACCAAGTCCAATGCCTAGCCCAACACCCACTGCAACTCTTATACCAACTCCACCTCCTTTAGGAACAACAAAAATAGAACAATCTGACGGCACGACGTTATTCACCGATTACGACAACAAGTATGATGTTGTTTTTCCTAAAGGCTGGGTAGTCACTGGTCTCAACTCAGATGATCTAAACAGCCTGCTCCAACTTACATCAAAGAACAATCCAGATCTTGAACAAATGATCACTCTTCTTAAGAGTATGGATCCTAAAGTATTTCGGATCTTTGCCTTTGATTTTCAGCCAGATCACATGGTCAATGGATTTACAACTAACGTCAATATTGTAGTGGAGAACAATAGCATCGTAAACGCTATGACATTGCAAGAACTAGTTGATGCTACCGCGCAAGAGCTTCCTCAGGTTGTTAAGAATATCAAAATCACTTCATCAAAAGTGACAGAAACAGCATCCAATATCCCCATTGGTTTGATTGAAACGAACATGTCGGTCAATACTGTCACTGGCGATAAGATTCCAGTCTACGAGCAAGTTATTATCTTCAAGTTTTCCCTAACAAGCATTCAAATCACTTTGAGTACACCCGTTTCCANNTATGCAGCAAAAAATACTTCCTAGCTTCGAGCAAATTATTGATTCAGTAAAGATACTCGGAAATTAGCTTTTAGTCCATTTTATGTTTTCCTCTCGGCGTATAATAGCCAAGAGGAATTTTTATTTCCGAGAGGAGACATATCATGTCTGGCCCTAGAGTCGTCCGCGCGCCGCGCGGCACACAACTCACCTGCAAGTCGTGGCTCACCGAAGCCCCGTATCGTATGATCCAAAACAATCTCGATCCCGAAGTGGCGGAACGTCCGCAAGACCTCGTGGTCTACGGCGGGCGCGGACAAGCTGCGCGCAATTGGGAATGCTTCGATGCAATTCTCGAATCGTTAAAGAATCTCGAAGATGATGAAACGTTGTTAGTGCAATCCGGCAAACCGGTTGCGATCTTCAAATCGCATCGTGACGCGCCGAGAGTTTTGATCGCCAATTCCAATCTTGTTCCCCATTGGGCTACTTGGGAACACTTCGATGAACTCGCCGCAAAAGGATTGATGATGTATGGTCAGATGACGGCGGGATCGTGGATTTATATCGGCACACAGGGAATTCTGCAAGGCACGTATGAAACGTTCGGCGCGCTGGCAAAACTGCGCGGCTGGAATTCACTCAAAGGCAAATTTGTTTTGACGGCGGGTCTCGGCGGTATGGGCGGCGCGCAGCCACTTGCCATCACTATGAACGAAGGTGTGGGTCTCATCGTCGAGGTGGATCGTGAGCGCGCCGAACGCCGACATGCCATCGGCTATGTGGATACCGTCGTGGATAATCTCGAAGAAGCGATGACGCTGGTCGAGGAAAATAAATCGGCGGGCAAGCCCATCTCCATCGGGTTGATCGGCAACGCTGCGGACATTCACAACGAGTTGGTAATGCGCGGCGTGGTTCCGGATGTGGTCACCGATCAAACATCCGCGCATGAAGCGTTGATGTACGTTCCTTCTGGACTTTCAGCGGAAGCCGCAAACGAATTGAGAAAATCCAACCCTGACGAATACAAAAAGCGCGCCATGGCTTCAATGGCAAAGCATGTCCAAGCGATGTTGGAATTCAAACGCAAAGGCGCGGAAGTGTTTGATTACGGCAATAACATTCGTCAGCAAGCCTATGATTATGGCCTGACGGATGCGTTTGAATTTCCAGGTTTTGTGCCAGCATACATTCGTCCGTTGTTCTGCGAAGGCAAAGGACCATTTCGATGGGTCGCATTATCTGGTGACAAAGAAGATATTTACAGAACCGACGAAGCGGTGATGGAGCTTTTTCCTGACGATGAACATCTGCATCGCTGGATGAAAATGGCGCGCGAAAAAGTTCCATTCCAGGGATTACCAGCGCGCATTTGTTGGCTTGGATATGGCGAGCGCGCCAAAGCCGGACTCAAATTCAACGAGATGGTAGCAAAGGGAATTCTTAAAGCTCCGATTGTGATCGGACGCGATCATCTCGATGCTGGTTCAGTCGCTTCGCCAAACCGCGAGACCGAAGCGATGAAAGATGGCACCGATGCGGTTTCCGATTGGCCGATTCTGAACGCGTTGATCAACGCCATCGGCGGCGCGACATGGGTTTCATTTCATCACGGCGGTGGAGTGGGAATCGGTTATAGCCAGCACGCGGGACAGGTCATCGTTGCGGATGGAACGCCGGAAGCCGCAGTCAGATTGGAAAGAGTCCTGACAACGGATCCCGGCCTGGGCGTGGTCCGACACGCCGATGCCGGTTATGAGATCGCCATCGAAGCCGCGAAGAAACACGGCATCAAAATCCCAATGCTTAAATAATATCCAAATGAACCATCGCATTCGCACTGTTAGAATAATAAGATAAGGTTATCCGCCAAAGGAGAAACCATGAAAAACCATCGCGCAATGCTCTTGACTGCGTGCATATTGTTTATATTGGCTTGCAGTTTTCCGCTATTTGCATCATCTGTGCCAACGCCGATGGCGGCTGGCAATTTCCCGACAAGCACGTTTACGCCAGCGCTTCCGCCGAGCTTAACATTTACGCCAGTCCCGACTCTGTCGCCCACGCCCAGTGCTTCGCAATTGACGCCGAACTCAAAAACAGTCAATTGCCGTTCCGGTCCCGATGTTGCATATCCTTCTTTGGATGTGATCAATTTTGGACAGGCCGCGTTGATCGTTGCAAAGAATAAAAACGGCACATGGTGGTATGTCCGCGATCCAAATAACTCATATCAATTCTGCTGGGTATCCGCCAGCGTTGCGACAACCTCTGGAAGCTTGGATAATCTGCCGGTCATTCCCGCTCTGGCCGCGATCGCGACGCATGTNNCCAATGCAGTTAATTTCAGCGGGACGATCACCACCAACGGCGCGTCTAAAGTTTCATTCCAGTGGGAAATCCGCGGCGATCAATCCAACACCACTTCGCCTCAGACGATCTCCTTCAGCGCGGCTGAAACGAAGAACGCGCCCAGCCCCGGAACGTTTACCGCAGACTGCGGGAGTTATTCCATCAGCTTGCATGTGTTAAGCCCCAACGATATTTCAGCCAAAGAGAATTTCAAGATTGGCCCTTAACTTTATTCTTTATAAAAAACTTAACCAGTACTTTAGTAAGGCTTGANNTGATACTATATTTGCCCTTAATCTAACTAAACGAGAGGAGCAAATTATGTTTAATTTCGGAAAAAACAAGGATGACATGAACGATCCACAAAAGGCATTAGATCACGGCAAAAAAACCTTGAACACCGGCTTGACCGGAGGCCTGACCAAAGCTTTTATGGGTAAGGATTTTGTGGATAAAATGAACAACGCCATGGACCGGGGCCAGGCCGCGATGGATAATGCGAAACAGGCTCAATGGGTGGCACAGGGCGGAATGGATGCAACTGCAGAGGTTCTTTCCATCCAGGATACGGGCACATTGATCAATATGAATCCGGTGGTCGTTCTACAGTTAAAAGTCCAACCCGCCATGGGTGCAGAATTCATGACCACGGCACAAGCCATAGTTTCCAAGATCGCCATCCCGCGCGTCGGCGACAAGATCAAGATCAAATACAACCCNNCACAATAGTCTGCCCAATTTTATTTCTAAAGAACCAATTAACGTTATACTTTGAGTTATGCTTCCACAATGGATTCCTTTACGAGGTGTGATTGTTCAAGGCTATCGAGTTGCATCCGGCCCATCGCAGGATTATCCTTATGGCGCATTGGAACGACAAAAGCCCATTTTCAAATCGCGCGGATTGAGCCTCGATGATTATTTCAATGGCACATTGAACATAAATATCCGTCCATATACCTTCCAATTGATAAAACCAGAATTTACTTTTTATCATGTCGAATGGACAGACTTGCATCCGCCCGAGCATTTTTCTTTTTCACAGTGCAAGGTGATTTACAAAGACGTTGAGTATGAAGGCTGGGTCTATTATCCGCATCCAGAGACAAAGCGCCGCCATTTTCAAAATCCCTCGTTGCTGGAAGTGATTGCAACTCCAATTCCAGAAATCCATTATGGCGATAAAGTACAAGTATTTGTCAATCCGGATGAAATTGTACTGAGCAGTCCGCCTTAGCAAAATAAAGCAGACCCAACTGCTATTCTTTATGTATCCACCACCAGGTAATTGAACTTGTCAATTATGATTGGAATGTAAAACGATATTCGAATGGGTGTACAATCATTATGTAATCATCAACGAGGCTAGGAATACGAATCGCGAAAACCAAACCTGTCTTCTTTGTTGATTCGATAACATGCTCTGGAGTCAAAACAATCCCCATTTCATTGGCTAAATTTAATACGGCACCAAGGAGTATCCATTATGAATCGTCTCTTTAAAAAACGACAAAATGTCTTCCTGAAACTGATTCACGATCAAGCCGCGCTGACGCTGGAAGGTTTGGACGCTCTAAAAACGTATTTAGACTCTCGGGACCCAGCCGCCTCTGCGCTGCTGGATGCCAAAGAGAAAGAAGCGGATGAAGCCCGTCGAATCCTGATTGACGAATTAAATAAGACGTTCATCACACCCTTTGACCGCGAAGATATCTTCTCGCTTTCGCGAACGATTGATGATGTTTTGGATTATGCTTACAGCACAGTCAGCGAGATGCAAATCCTGAAAGTAAAGCCGACACCTTATATGCAGCGTATGGCTTCCTTGTTGAGAGATGCGGCGTACGAACTTTCAATGGCGGTTAATTCACTGGAAGATCATCCCGCTGTCTCCAATGACCATGCCCAACGCGCCAAGGCTCTGGAAAACCGCGTCGAAGGCGTGTACCGAGAAGCTCTGGCGGATCTCTTCAGCGGTGCAGAGGATCTCAAGCATGTGGTGATGATGCTGAAATTACGTGAGGTCTATCGCCATATGAGTAACGCGGCTGACCGCGGCGATGAGGCAGCCAACGTCATCGCTGATATTGTCGTGAAGATCACCTAGCATCCATGCCGCCCATTCTCATTGCAGTGATCCTATTGGGGCTTGGATTTTCCTTTTTGAACGGCGTTCACGATTCCAGCAACGTGGTCGCCATGATGATTTCGTCGCGGGCCTTTTCGCCGCAAGTCGCGCTGGGAGTGACTGCTATATCGGAGTTCGCGGGGCCCTTCATTTTCGGAGTCGCGGTGGCGACCACGATCGGCAATGATGTTGTTACTTCCAAGGCAATCAATATGGGGATACTTCTGGTTGCGTTGGTCAGCGCTATCCTGTGGGATTTATTGACTTGGTATCTGGGCTTACCAAGCAGTTCTTCTCATGCATTGATCGGCGGTCTCATTGGGACAACAGTTATAGGGGCGGGATGGCGGGCGCTTCAACTACAGGGATTGGTGAAAACGCTGGTCGCTTTATTCACTTCCCCGATCATCGGTTTTATTTTTGGGTTTATCTTTCTAAGGATTATCTTGTGGTTAAGTTGGAAGGCTACACCGCGTATCAATGGCTTTTTCAAGCACAGTCAAATTGTGACGGGCATTACATTGGCGCTCAGTCATAGCGCCAATGATGCAGAAAAAACCATGGGGGTCATCACATTGGCGTTGGTGACATCGGGCTACCTGAAAGTTTTTGTGGTTCCATTTTGGGTCATTGTCATTTGTGCCTGCGCGATTTCGCTGGGCGTTGCTACGGGCGGATGGCGGCTGATTCGAACATTGGGTGGAAAGATCTTTCGAATCCGTCCCATTGATGGTTTTACTTCGCAACTTGCATCGGCAATTATTATTATAGGAGCATCGTTGCTCGGTGGACCAGTCAGCACAACTCAAGTGGTAAGCACGACCATCATGGGCACCGGCACGGCGGAACGAGCCAATAAAGTTCGCTGGGGAGTTGCAGAGGAGATTGCAATGGCCTGGTTGTTGACAATCCCTGCCACAGCGTTATTCGCCGCTGGTCTCTACTGGGTGTTAATTCGAATCATCTGATAAAGATAATAGTTCAAATGGGATGATGAAATTAAATAAACCTCCTGGCATACAGGAGGTTTATTTATTGCCGATATTATTTCGAGAAAAGATCAACCAACTGCTTCGCATGCACCACGCCATCGAAGCCCGGCAGATTACCTTTGCTCATCTTTGCCTTCTCCCCTTTTGGATCGCCGAGGCAGGTGACAATTACATCGCCAGCGTTCACATCTTCCTTCTCGGTATAACCATTCGTTGTCACAATGGTTTTCATCCCGGCGGCTTTGGAGGCGGCCACGCCGTTCTTCGAGTCTTCCACTACGAAAACCTCGTCCGCTTTCAATCCCAGTTTGGACAATGCAAGATTGTAGATTTCTGGATCGGGTTTTTTCTTGCTGACCACATCTCCGGCAAGCACCAAGGCAAATTTAATATCTGTCAGGATTTTCTCCGTGATGGCTTTTGCGGCCTGTTCGTTCGATGTTGTGCAGACTGCGATCTTCAAGCCTGCATCCATCGCTTCTTTCATGAACCGGTGAATGCCCGGCCTCANNTTCCAATGATGCTTCATGCGTTCTTTGCCGCCCGCAATCTGGAGCAATTCATGATAATAGTCCACGCTCCACTCATCCGTAAAACCATATTCCTTGAAGGTCATATTGAACGAGACGCGATGTCCATCCCGCTCAGTATCAATGATCACTCCGTCCTGGTCAAAAAACACAGCTTTGATTTTTGACATAATTTCTCCATCTCAAACACAAAGGACTCAAAGGGCACCAAGGTTAATGTTTTTTCTTTTGTGTACTTCGTGTCCTTTGTGTTTAACCGTATTTTATTTTTTCATCCTAAAGAATTCATGGATCGTATCCACGAACAGACGGTTCTCTTCCTTCGTCCCAATCGTGACGCGGAACCAGCCATCGCTGCCGTACTTTTTGCTTTCGCCGCGCAAGATCAGGCCCTTCGTCAACGCAAAGGCTAATACTTCCTTGCCCGTCTTGCCTGTCGCGCCGCAATCGAACAGGATGTAATTCGACTTGGATGGGAAGACCACGAAGCCGGGAATATCGCTCAACGATTCAGTGATGAAGTCCACTTCAGTATTGTTGAAGCGGACGCGCTCGGCGAGTCCTTCGGTATCTTCGAAGGCCGCCAGCGCCGCCCACATCGGGATCGTGCCTACGTTCCAGGGCAGAAGCGAACCGGAAACTTGGTCGATCACTTCCTTCGCCGCCAACGCATATCCAAAGCGCATTCCCGCGAGACCGTAAGCCTTCGACAGCGTCCGCATGATAATCACGTTATTGTATTTCTTGATCAATCCAACCTGCGACATGCCCAGGCCTGCATATTCGACATACGCTTCATCGATTACAAACGGAATGCCTGTTTCCGCAATGGTGATGAAATGCTTGGCATCCATAAAGTTGCCGGTCGGGTTATTGGGATTGGCAACCGCGATGATCTTGGTCTTATCGGTTACTGCTTTTAGAATGGCATCCGGATCATAAAGCATCTTTTTATCTTTGTAGATCATCGGCACATTGACCATCTTCGCGCCCAACAATGTACCGCGCAATTGATAGATGGCGAAGCACGGCGTATGTTGAATGACTTCATCGCCCGGCGAGATGAACATGCGGAAGACATTGTCGAATACTTCGCTGGAGCCGTTGCCGATCATGACGTTCTGCGGCCCGTCGAGCTTGTTGATCTCGGCAATCTTGGTCCGCACCACAAGTCCCTGATCGGGATAACGGTTCGCCATCTTGGCATACTTGATCATCGCCTCCAGAACCTTTTGCGAAGGCGCGTTCGGATTCTCGTTCGACATCATGCGATGTAATTCGGGTTTACGCCATGCCAGCTCGATATGATCCGAGATGTACATCGGAATGCCTTTTACCCAGGGAACATAATATTCTTCGATTTTCTTTGCCATTCTTTTACTCCTGAAAGTTTTATGGATGTCGGTGGTCGAGTAGGATGAAATCCGTATTGAACTCGCCGCCTACCCGACCAACACAACTGTTTCTATACCTTGCCAGTGCATTCCAACATTTCCATCCAATGGATCACGGCTTTGCGGGTCGCGTCACGGACGGCGATATCGATTTTGCCGGGATCATATTCATCACGGTGCGCGCTGATATATTCGAACTTCGCGTCGATCAAGGTATGCTTCAACTCGGTGGATACATTGAACTTCGCTCCACCAGCCGCCAGCAGCTTCTTGATGTAATCTTCGGGCAGGCCGGTGCCGCCGTGAACCACGAGCGGCGTTTTGATTCCGTTGCCGTTGATCATTTTGTTGATGGTTGCCAAACGGTCGAAATCAATTTTTGGATTCTTCGTTTTATAAACTCCATGCGCGGTGCCGATGGCCGGGGCGAAAATATCCAGGCCGGTGCGCTCGACAAATTCCACCGACTGCTTCGGGTTCGCCAACTGCGCTTCATCTTCCGCGACCTTGACCTGATCTTCCACTCCGCTCACGGTTCCCAACTCGCCCTCGACCGAGATGTTCCCAACCTTATGACAATAGTCCACCACTTCTTTTGTCTGGCGGATGTTTTCTTCGTATGCCTTCTTGGACGCGTCGATCATGATGTTGGTATAACCGGCATCCGCGCATTTCTTGCAGTAATCAATATCGGTGCAGTGATCCAAATGCAGACAAACCGGCACCGGCGCAGATGAAGCCAGGTTACGATAGATCGCCACCATCATGCTTGTCCCGAGGAACTGGGATGGCTTGACTGAGGTCTGAACGATCACGGGCGCCTTCTTTTCGACTGCGGCATCGATCACCGCCTCGAACTGAAGCAGATCCGTAACATTGAATGCCCCGACGGCATACTTGCCTTTAAACGCCTCGACCGTGATCTCTTTTGCATTTACGATTGACATATTTACTCCTTTTGTTTGAATTATTGATGAATCTTAGATGCTAACTTGCAAAGGTTGAATCGCAACCCTTCTTGCTTATTTTGCCTTTTTCTTCAGTTGAAACGCCGGTCCGCGCAGTGCTCAATCGCCTCATGTTATTCCAACATCGGCCACATCAATTCAGATATCCGTAACGCTACACCATTATTGTCACGGGAGCGGCCATGCGTTCGCCAACTTCTGAATCCATTGATCAAAGATTAAAGGCGAGGAATCCCACCCGGTCTCCATGTCGGAGTTTGTCTTAATTAAGCGTTCCACAGGACTTTCTTTCATAGCATTTTCTCCTTTCTTACTCGGAACCAACGCCGTTGCTTTCACCTGCTTATGCTCTGACTCGTTCTCCTTTCGGATCCCATAGCGGCGACGAAACGACCACCGCGCCAATCTGCTCGCCAAAGAATTCAATCTCAAGTTTCGTGCCGGGCTTGCTGTATTCGATTGGCAGATATGCGTAAACGATGCTTTTCTTAACGGAATAACCAAAGCCTCCAGCGGCCACCCATCCGATGGTTGTTCCATCCATAGTTCGAATCGGTTCCTTGCCAATCGCTATCATACGATCATTGGCAAGAGTAATGCACATCAACTTGCGCGTTAAACCTTTTTCTTTGGCCTTGACCAGCGCATCTTTGCCGATGAAATCTTTTTTATCAAGCTTGACGGCAAAGCCCAAACCAGCCTCAAGTGGGTTGTAATCCGGGCTGATCTCACTGCTCCAATAGCGATAGCCTTTCTCAAGCCTCATCGTGTCAATGGCTTTATATCCGCCAGCCACTATGCCTTCGGGTTGACCCGCTTCCCAGAGGATGTCCCATAAGCGCAAACCATATTCCATCGGGCAGTAAAACTCCCAGCCCAGCTCGCCGACATAAGTCACTCGCGAAGCGAGAAGCGGCACATCGCCAACGGTGATGTACTTGGCTGTCATGTATGGAAAGTTCGCGTTGGACACGTCGTCGGTTGTAATCTTTTGGAGGATCTTGCGCGCTTTGGGTCCCCACAAACCAATGCAAGCGTAAGACGAACCGACATCCTCGATGGTCACCGAACCATTTTCGGGCATATTAATGGAGAGCCATGAAGAATCATGTTGACCAAATGCCGTGCCTGTAATGATTAAAAATCGTTCTTCGCCAAGGCGCGTGACCGTGAAATCACATTCGATGCCGCCGCGTTTATTGAGACATTGAGTATAGGTCACCGAACCAACCGGCTGATCAATATTATTGGCGCAGACATAATTCAAGAAGTTCAAAGCGCCCGGGCCGCGCACTTCAATTTTATTGAAGGAAGTTTCATCGAACAGACCCGCGTTCTCGCGCGTCATCAAATGTTCATAGCCGATCGCGCGTGACCAATTCTGGCGCGACCAGCCTTGAGGTTCGTGGCCGTGATTCGCTTTCTCTTCATAGATCCTGAACCAGTTCGGGCGTTCCCATCCGAACTTTTCACCGAAGGAACAGCCGAGGTCGCGCAGGCGAAAATACGTTGGAGAGAGTCGCTGGTTGCGACGCGACATGCGTTCCTCGCCGGGGAAATGAATATCATAATATTGAGTATAAGTTTCGATGGTGCGCGCCACTGTGAAATCAAGGCTGTTGTAGTTGGGACCGAAGCGACGCACATCCAGCCGCCAGACATCCCATTCAGGATGACCATCAATGATCCACTCGGCCATCGTTTTGCCGATGCCGCCTGCGCCTGCCAGTCCATGCGCGCAGAACGCGCAGGCTACCCAGAATCCCTTAACCGATGTCGGGCCGAGCAAAAATTCACCATCGGGTGTGAAGCCCTCGGGGCCGTTCAAGAGTTTGATGACTTCCGCATTTTCCACAGCCGGAACGCGTCGGATGGAATTTTCCATCAACGGCGTGAAGCGCTCCCAATCTGGCGGCAACAACTGATATTTAAAATCGTGCGGGATGCCGTTCAAGCCAAAGGGTTCGGGCTGGCGTTCATATCCGCCCGTTACCAAACCGCCAACCTCCTCACGCCAATACACGAGCAAATCGGGATCGCGCAATGTTGGGAAATTGTGTGTAACACCTTCGATGGGTTTCGTCAAAATATAAAGATGCGCCATTGGGACAACCGGCAAATCCAACCCGACCATTTTTCCCACTTCGCGTCCCCACTGACCGGAGGCGTTCACTACAACCTCGGTCTTGATCGAACCTTTATTGGTCACCACTTCGCTGACACGCCCGTTTTTCACGATGATCTTTTCGACATCGGTGTCAGTAAATATTTTTGCCCCGCGATTTTTTGCACCGATTGCCAAAGCGTTGGTCAAACCGGTTGGATCAATGATGCCATCATTGGGCGTGAATGCCGCACCGACCACACCGTCCAATGAAATCAGCGGGAACTTTTCCTGTGCTTCTTTCGGCGAGATCATTTCCATATCCACGCCAAACGAACGCGCCATCCCAACGAGACGTTTGTTCTCTTCCATACGCTCGGCGGATGAAGCCAGACGAATGCCGCCGACTTCGCGCCAGGATGTATCCTGACCCGTTTCTGCTTTCAGCTTGCGATACAAATCCGTGCTGTAGTGCATCATGCGCGTGAGGTTTGCATCCGTACGCATCTGGCCCACTAGGCCCGCTGAATGCCACGTGGAGCCTGATGTCAATTCGTGGCGTTCCAGAATGAGGACATCCTTCCAACCCATAAGCGTAAGATGATAGGCAATACTGCATCCACCCACTCCGCCGCCAATGATGACGACTTGTGCCTGTGAAGGTAATTCAGCCATGCAATTCTCCTTGTTCGCTATGATTTTGTTCGCCCATCCCAGTCACATTGCTATCCATAAATAACTCCTAGAATACACTTTGGCACGTAAATACTAGCAAGGTAAAACCTTGACTACGTGAGAACATTATAACTAATAAAATAGAAACTTGCAATTTCTTTCATATTCTTATATAATCTTTCCCTAAAGCATTCACCTTCATTCACTTGATTCCAAGGTTTGGTTGATGAGTAAAACACTCATTCCAGCACAGAGGCGAGAAAAAATTCAGAAGTACCTGGAAACTCATAAGATCGCCCGGACGGTTGATCTTTATAAAATGCTGGAAACTTCCGAAGCAACTGTGTGGCGGGACTTGGAATGGCTGGAGCAAAAAGGAATTATCGAAAGAACTCATGGGGGAGCCATGCTCAGTCAAAGGATAACTCTGGAGCCAGAGTATCAGCTAAGAGCGAAAAAACACCCGGAAGAAAAACAACGGATCGGAGCGCTGGCCGCCTCGTTAATCGAGAATGGCGATATTGTCTTTGTCAATAGCGGGACAACAGCCACTCAGGTAATCCACCACATTCGAGGCACAGCGAATATCACGGTGTTCACAAATAATTTTTACGCTGCACTGGAAATGGGAGAACCGGGCTTTCATTATTATTTGATCGGCGGGGACTTTCAACCACGTTCCTTGTCCACTACCGGGCGATTAGCAACCGAGAATTTGAAGCAGGTCTATGCCAATAAGACAATTATCGGCGTGGATGGAATCAGTTTAAAACATGGCTGTACGGTTCCGTCCGATGCGGAGGCGGAGGTTGTGCGGTTGATGATCGAGCATACCAAGGGCCAGGTTATTATTGCGGCCGATCACAGCAAGTGGGGGATGGTTTCCAATTATCAAGTGGCAAGCCTGGATGAGATTAATAAACTTGTAACAGATGAAGCGATTGATATGTCGGCAATTGAATCCCTTTCGGCTCATTCCATAGATACTTTGATTGCTGACGACAATCCTATCCAAGCTTGATGACCGCCCATGCCGTTATCGGGCTTTGTATAAGAATTTAATTCTAAAAAGAGAAAAGGTGAATTGATGAAAGACCAAGCACAGATTGTCATTGTGGGCGGAGGCATCGTCGGCGCGCAGATCGCGTATCACCTGGCGAAGATGGGGCGCAAAGATATCATCTTGTTGGAAAAGGGTGAGATTGCCAGCGGCGAATCGTCTCATGCAGCAGGACTGGTCACGCAGTTTGCCACGTCGCAGACCATGTTGAAATTCCGAATGTATAGCATTGAACTATATAGCGAACTTGGATTGTTCGATCACGTCGGAAGCTTGCGAGTCGCCTCGACGCGCGAGTCGCTCAAGGATTTGGAGCGAAGCGTCAGCCGCGCCAAAGCATTGGGATTGGAATGTGAAGTCATTGGCCCCGATGAAGCGGTCAAGCACATGCCGCAGATCACGAATAAAGAACTGTACGGCGCAATCTATCTTTCACGCGATGGACAGCTTGATCCGTATACGACCACGAACAGCATGGTCAAGTTTGCCAAAGAGCTGGGCGTGACAGTTTATACCAACACACGCGTGACTGGAATAAAATTGTCAGCGAAGGGTGAGGTCACGGAGGTCGTGACCGATAAAGGCTCGATCAAGACCGAACTTGTCATCAACGCGGCGGGACTTTGGGCGCCGCGCATCGCGGCGATGGCGGGCCTGCACTTCCCAACCACTCCGGTGGATCATCAACATATCGCATTGAAAGCGGTGCCCGGTCACGAGTTCAATGCCAAGACGCCGTGTTTGCGTGATCCGGAAAATTTGGTTTANNCGGTGGTTATGAACCGAACCCACTTGCGCGCTGGATTGACGGTGTGCCGTGGGAACATGGCGGCAAATCATTACCCGGAGACATGGATCGCTTCGAGCAATTGCTCGAAGGTGCGGTCCGACGTTTGCCGTTCCTGGATCAAGCAGGCATCATCACTTTGGTTTGTCACCCAGGCGCGTATACGCCTGATTGCC
>PLNY01000120.1 GCA_003141915.1 Anaerolineae bacterium
TATCAAAAATATATTTCTCCCACGCCGATTGACAGCGGAGGAGCGTCAACGAGTAGCGGGGATTGACAAGAGGACGGACCGTTTAGGCGGTCCATCCTCTTGTTTTTGACATAGAAAAAAATAAATCAAATTGCGGCAAGCTGGAGCGAATGTCAGCGAGTGCCGCAGAAAGAAGGCAAGAATGAGTAAAGTGAAAGTTAGTTTTTTGCTGAGCGATGAATATCGCAAAGCCAAACTTGTCGAGAGCGGGGAAAGGATCGATGCAAAACAGACGATCGAGATTGATGTGGTCCCTCTCAGTCCAGAAGCACGCCAACAAATCATTGATGCCGCTGGCGCCGAATTAAAAACGATCGAGATCGTCAAATGGGGCAATTGGTCGTGGGGCGATCGCGAACCAACCACCGATCCGCCGCTATATCTTGATGACGTGCCAACTCTGGACGACGTTGTTGAACATTGCGTGCGGATGTTCAACGAGCGCAGAGATGCGCAGGCAATCTACGATCAGGCCATGCGCGAAAAAATCCAGGAGTATATTGATGAGACAATAAACCATCTGCGTGAGTGCATCACCAATCGCGTCATTGATAATATGTATTGCGAGCTCCCGTCATATTTGGAGAGCGACCGCAAACGGCTAGGTATGGACACGAGGGAATACGATGCGTTGCGGGCTCAATATGACGCGATGGCCGCCGAGCGCTCAGCCGAGATTGCGCGCGAGCATGAAAAATACAAGCAGGCGCAGCAGGCAGAGAGGGATCGTATCGAGAAGGAGAAAGAACCGTGGATTGAAGCGCATGGCTCTGACTATCTCAAAAAAGCCTGTGTCGCTCATGGTTACGATTGCCAACGGTTGTATGTAACTGAGCGCGCGAAATTTGAGCTGCCGGGCTATGTAGTGGATTTCGAGGATGCCGCCAAGTGGAAATCGCGCTCGTGTCCCAGCGAAGAATCTCTTGCTGAATTGGAGCGCGTCGAGGTGCCGACACTCGGCGATGTGGAAATTGTTTGGCTGACCGGTCCGGCGCAGGAATCGAAACAAGAATATGACGATGAGTCGTTTGAGCCGTCCGAGGCGGCGGTTGTTCGAAACTACCTCGGCAAATACGACTTGGTAAAGATTATGTAGAGCAAATTGATATGTACCTGCCAGATGTGAGCCGACAGGCACATTCTTTAGAAAGGAGGTTTATCGTGAAATCAAAATTGATGAAATTGGCGTGGGTTCGCTGCAACGATGCACCGACGGGGGAAGGTCGCCTGCAATGCCCATGCGAAAATGTGCCTCTGACGAAATTTGACCCTTCGCAAGGCGATGTCATTTGCAATTGCGGTCGCCGTTACTCATGGGACGGATCTGTCAAAGGGCGCTCAGTGGGGAGTGAAGCCCTAACTGCCTATCGCGTGATCTTTGAGGATGGTACTTCTTATGCTACAAGTATGGCATTAGAAGTTGACCTGCAAATGGCCCTTAACTATTTCGTGGACCGCCCCATTGAAGGGAAGATGGTCGTGGATGTTGATCCGTGCTGGCCTGGAGCTGGAAATGCCGAAGCGCAGAGTTGACATCCTGGAACGAGCTCGCGCGATCATGCAAGCCTACGGCGACGAGCAGTTGTGGAAGAACAATATAGTTCGTTCCAGAACAATATAGTTTGTTCTGGACGACTGACCAATAACAATGAAATTGGTGTCTGTGACAATGGGTTGGAGTCTGTAACAATGGGTTGTATCCTGNNCAATATAGTTTGTTCTGGACGACATGTCCAAAAGTATAAAAAACACGAGATTTGTTGCACGATGTTCCACTTTCGATGGTGTGGTTTCTTACAATAAAGTGATACCACCTACAATAAAGTTGTGCATGTTTTTTAAAATTTACTCTTAAGTAACATCGTCGCGATGGTCCGGTGCGGGTGAGACATCCATGCAAAGGACGAATCCCACCTGCCGAAGCGTAGCGAAGGTGTGCTCGTAGTGTTAGCCCGCGTTCCTTTCATCTTCATTCATCATGTTCATAAATAATTCCACTGCCTTTGGATCGAAATGCGTTCCAGAAAGCGNNAGAGCGTCCCAAACATCTACAACTGCAAAAAGGCGCGCCACAAGTGGAATGTGCTCCCCTTTCAGCCCGCGTGGATAACCGCTCCCATCCCATTTTTCGTGGTGACAGTATGGAATGTCCAGCGCGGGGCGTAAGTATGCAATCGGCGAGAGTAATTCAAAGGCAAATGTAGGGTGCTTACGCATGGCAACCCATTCTTCGTCTGTCAGTTTAGCNNCGCTGCACGTGTACCAGCTCTTGTTCGGCAATTCCCGCCGCGCGTGCAAGTTTCAATACCATTTCCGTAACGCGCAGGGTGTGACCTTCGGTTTCCTTATCGCGTAAATCCAGCGCATGTGACCAGCCTTCGATGGTGGAATCGTAAGCATTGAACAATTCCCTGCTGGAGCGTTGTAAATTATCAAGAAGACTGGCGCTATCTACCGCAATGGCGGTTTGTCCAACCAGAACCTCAAGAAAATTCAACCAATCCTGGTCGGGTGTGAAGGGTGACCGATGAAAGACTTCTAGAACACCCTTAACCTGACCTTTGACAATGATCGGCGCACTAAAGTAAGTAACAAACCCTTCATCAGCCAGAAGCGAGGCGCGGTCAAATTGAGCGCTATTTTCCTGCAGATTAGCGATGCTTGTTGTTCTTCCTTCCAATGCGGCGCGTCCGCTCAGTCCCTCACCTAGCCGCAGGCGTGAACGCTCAATGGCGTTACTACGAAAGCCAATACCAGCGGCGAACTCTAATACTTGGGTATGTGGATTAAGAAGCAAGATAGCGGCGGCATCTACATTTAACTCGGCCTTAGTTTGTTCAAGCACAACGCGTAAAGTCATATTCAAATCTAGGCTGCCCACGATGGCTCGATCGATTTTTTGCACAGCCTGGATGTTTTGCAGGCGGCGGACAGTTTCTTCGTTGGCAAGGATTAACTCTGCTGCCCGTTTTTCNNTCCGCCTGCTTGCGCTGGGTGATGTCTTGGATCTGAGAGATGAAATACAGCGACTTGCCTTGGGCATCGTGAATCAGGGAGACATTCAACTGAACCCAAACCACCTGCCCCGATTTGTGGAAATACCGTTTTTTTATTTGATAAGTGCGTATCTCTCTCACCACCAATTGGTGGAGAAAGGCAAGATCAGCCTCCAGATCATCGGGGTGAGTGATGTCTTGGAAAGTCTTGGCCAGCAATTCCTGGTCTGAATAGCCAACGATGTTGCATAGTGCATTGTTGGCTTTGATGAAGCGACCATCCTGTGCAACGAGCGCCATGCCGATTGGTGCATACTCAAATGCACTGGAGAAGAGTTCCTCGTTCTCACGCAACACATCTTCCGCCTGCTTGCGCTTTTCGATTTCTTGCGTGAGAACCACTGTTCTCTCTTGTACCCTGACTTCGAGTCGTTCGTTCGCCGACTTGACTGTCATGATAATAAAAACAACAAACAGGAAAAGGCCCAAACGCAAAATCGTGTTCCAGTATGGAAAGCTGGTATACGAATAGGGCTCTCTCCATATCAATTCCGCTACAAGCCAAGTGACAGCGCTGGCGACGGATGCGAACACACCAGCCTTTGTTTCAGAGAACCAAGTGACAACTGAGATGGGCACCAGGTAGAAAATGGCGTAGGAAAGTTGGAACCCTGTAAAGTAATCAAGGATTCCTATTAGCGGAATTGCGAGGAACCCAACTACAATCAACAACGCCCTGAATCGCCAAGCTCGATCGAATAATATTGTATTCATACGCGTTTCCTTCCCGTATCGGGTTGATAATCGCGGATCACGCCAAAAGTAAGTCGCACACTTATAATCGCATGGAATTATTTATTGGGAGGAGGAATTCGACCAGCCGGTTGCACGCTGGGTTATCCCGTATAAACCGAGTAACGGATTGCATTTTTCCCATTATCCTTTACGGTATACATCAAATCATCAAGCAATTTCATTAGTTCACTAGTCGTGGCCGGAGTTGCCGTGAATGTGATTATGCCAATGGAAAATGTCACAGGCCAATGGCTCTTTCTCACTTCACCTAGAAGCCTTTTTTGGATTTTTGAGATAACTACCTGTGCAGCTTTTTGATCTGTTTCTGGAAGAAGAATTGCAAATTCATCACCACCCAACCGTGCCACAATATCTGTTTTCCGCAATGCATTCTTGGTAAGCGTTACTGCGGTGCGGAGAACTGTATCACCGGTACTATGACCGAATCGGTCGTTGACGACCTTGAAATTATCAATGTCA
>PLNY01000054.1 GCA_003141915.1 Anaerolineae bacterium
TTTGCCGAGCCGGAAGATGACGCCGCGCTCATATTCGCGCAAAATGCGGATGGATTGCGGCAGAATGAAAATCGCCAGCACGACGATGATCACGACGGGGATGCCTACGACGTTGGTGACTAGTTTGATGATTTGATCCATAATGTTTTTTCTTTGAGTTGTTAAACCGCTTTGACGGTTCAATGGTTTAACGCGAACCGGTCTGAATGCAAAGATTTTTTTGATAATACCCGTACTTCGCGCTGGGAACTGAAATGAACGTTGCTTCCCGTTGTCTTGCTGTCAGTTCATCTTTCCATTCTGCCAATTTCAACATTCCGGCTGCCGGAAAATTTGCCCCGGCTGGTGGCTCGCACAATCAATCTGCCGGTTCATGCAATCAAACTGCCGGCTCAATTAACCCGTCTGCCGGTTTCTCTAGCCTGTCTGCCAATCAATTTGGCCAATCTTCCGGTTCATCTGGCGTCACTGACTTTTCATGTGGCGCGTCTGCCGCCTCGTATGGCGTGGCTGACTGCTCAAATATCGCCACTTCCACGTCATTTGGCCTGTCAGCCGAGTCATTAGGCGCGTCTGACGGTTCATTTTTCCATTGAAAACCCTTGTTTTTTGAGGTTTTCGAGGAATTCAGCCTTTTGGCGGAATTTCCGGCATTTCTGCCGCCACGTTTAATCCGGTTGCCGGTTATGCCGCCAAATTGCCATTTTTCCTGCCCCGGCTGGAACGAGAAAAAGGCAAGAAAATGCCAAAAAATGTTAAGCCACGAATTGACGCGCAGATTAGTTTTCCAGCATGACCACGAAAAAATTGAACAAGCTCACGATGGCCCTTGCCGTTGAAGATGTTTGCAACGGCAACGCTTCCATTTTATCCACCGTCCCCGCCTTTGCCAGCGCCTACACCGATGCCCAAGGCCATGTCTCGAACATTCAAGTTTTCGCGCAAGGCCAGGTGCAGGATGTCAGCGGCATTGCAGCCGACAAAAAACAGGCGCGTCTGGCCATGTGCAACACGGCGTTGCCCATCGCCGGGGCCGTTCATGCCTACGCCGTCAAAACCAAAAACAACGAACTCGCCGCCAAGACGAATTTTTCATTGAGCGATTTGATGGCCGGGCGGGACGTGCAATCCGCCGAGCGTTGCCAGAACATTTACGACGCGGCGAACACGAATATTGCCAATCTCGCTGATTATGGCGTGACCGCCGCGAAGCTGGCTTTGTTGAAGGCCGCGATTGCCGCCTACAATCTGCTCATCACCAAACCGCGTGACGCCCGCGTCACCGGCAAAACTGTCACCGGCAACATTGACACGGAATTTGATGGCTTGGATGAATCTCTCGGCATCATGGATGATCTCATTCCGCAATTTGCCCCGGCCAACCAGAAATTTGTGGACGATTACAACAATGCCCGCACGATTGTTGACGCCGCCGCCAGCCACGCCAGCCCGAACCAGCCGACACCTGCACCCACGCCTGCGGCGAAGAAAGCTTAAAAAACGAAATCTAGAAAATGTGAAGCGGCCTTCGGGAATGGAGGCCGCTTTTTATTTTTTTACTGACTGGCTGCCTAATTTTTGAAGAGCTTCCGCAACACACTCCCTGACTTTCGTATTTGGATGGTTGACCAATTGTTCAAGCAACGGAATCGCTGGTTGAGCTTCGCTCCCAAGATCGCCGGCGGTCGTGACAGCTTCACACAGAACTCCCGTTTCTGTTTTTTCGTTTAAGCAGCCCATGAGCGCATTGACAACATTTGTCCCGACTCCTTGGTTCCGGGCTTGGCAAACACGGTGCAAAGTTGAAACGGTTCGCACTCGGACAAGGCAATCGTTGTCAACTATGCCTGAAACCAGCAATGATGTCGTGTTTGTCCAAGTATTTAGTGCAAATAAAACATCTATTGAAGCCAATCGCACAATTTTGTCTTTATCTGTTTTCAATAACAGGGATGCCTTGGATGCTGTTTGTTGCGTCAATGATGCTTCAAGAAAATTTGGTGTAAACCTGTCGCGTTCCAAATACCAAGCGATTGCTTCTGCTGCGCCGGTGCGTGTTACTGCGTTGGTGCTGTCCAACATTGGTAACAATTCCTTGATGCTCTTACCTTCAAAAGGAGGTTGTGGTGACACGCCGTTGACGGCAGCGGCGAATACAACCGACGCCATGAAAAGGAACCGCTTCATAGAAAAGGGGGATTCAATTATTCCCGTAATCAATTTTTGGCCAAGTCCCCTGCCACCAAACTTTGAAGCCGGTCCTCGCGACTGGCTTGTAATTATTGCAGGAGTCATAAACGACTATTCGGAATCGCAAATCGCCACCCAGAACATCTCCTGGCCTTCCACCTCTTGTTGGAGTATCCGAATAGGTGATTGTGTCGCCAGACAGCGAACCAATTTG
The DNA here is from genome assembly GCA_003141915.1 of Anaerolineae bacterium. Classification (GTDB taxonomy): domain Bacteria; phylum Chloroflexota; class Anaerolineae; order Anaerolineales; family Villigracilaceae; genus Fen-1038. Next base: position 2,405 of record PLNY01000054.1, read on the forward strand.
ACTGCCCGGGTTTGTGATGTCATCCCCCGGGATATATGGATTGCTGTCAATGTGCAATTTCCCGTCGGACGGTTGATTTCCGTCAGCCGATACCAATTGTCCGTTCAAAGTAGTTGTATCTTGACGCCATTGAACGACCTTGCAACAGGAAGCTTGATAGGGGAAGCCGGTCCGCAATTTTGCCACCACATGAAAATTAAAAGCAATCCATGTCGGTTGGACATTCCATCCATCATCAATCGCCCGCAAGGACTTTACTCCGCACTTGCAGCCAGAAAGGCCCAGCGAGTCAACAAAAGATACGGGCTTATTCTCAACGAAAGCATAAATGTTCTTTTCTTCGTGGCTGGGGACTGGATCGCGGCTAATCCAGCGCTCTGAAGATGTAAAAGGCGTTGGTCGAATACTCGTTTGTGCTGCTGTTTGGAGGGCTTGAAAGCCCGGTTCGCCAATCGGGTCGCGCGACAGCCAGCGGCCAGTGGACGGGCAGTAGTAAGCAGAAGCGATTTGTGCCGTCAGCAGCACAAATATAACAACGATGATTGATTTTGTAGTTTTCATGGTTTTGCAAAATTCTATTGGAAGACACGGTGAAAAATTTCAACAGCCTCTTCAATTTCCAGTTCGCTTCTTACTTCCAGAAATCCGTTCATGAAAAGATTGAACTGCCTCTCCCATTCAGTCTCATCGTGTTTGATTGCATCTGAAATCACAAAAGAAGCAAACACCCACCCAACAATCTCTTCTTTATGACGATTTTTATCTGGCACACTATAAAATGCGAGCAATTCCGACAAAGCAAAAGTTGGTTTGTGCCAATCTCCAGAAAACCGTCCTTCCAACAATTGCAGCAAGTCCTCTTCCGTGAGATTTTTCATGTCATATCCCCCGTGCCAACGAACCTGTTTTACAAAATCGCTCGGTAAAAATTTTCTATCAACCAGCCGATTCCATAGTTTTTCAATTAAAATGACATCTTGGTTTGTCATAATTGTTATGGCAAAGCAGTTGGCGGAATCGCACTGGGTAAAGTTCCGATTTGTTTAGTGCAAAACAGTAATTGAACTGTGAGTTGTGCAATTTGTGCTTCGTGTCCTGCGGCAGCTTTAGCACTGCCACCTTTGCCGTTAATACTTCCAGCAAGGCAATAATCACATCTCTTGTTGATGTAAGCCTGCCTCAAGGCGATTTCTGTCGAAAGACACATAGCGTTTTTCCCCGCTTGTTCTTTGGTTATGCATGCTTTGCATGATTTACACTTGAGTGCGTCATAAGAGGCGTGGAGCGCCTCACATTCTGCTACTTTTTTCAGCCAAGCGCGAGCTATCGCATATTCAGCATCATCTTCACTCATGCCAGCAAGAATTGATTCGACATTGGCAACATTCCCTTGCTCCATTGCTACATTTAGAGTTGCACTTGGACTGTCTATTCCTTCAAGCCCTAGTCTATCAACGCCACGGATTGGCCTATTTCTCAATAAGGCATACGGATTGGCCGTTTGTTGTGCAACAATTGGATCGCGTTCAATCCAACGAGCGGCTTGCTGTTGAATGGCGTTGGGCATTTGTGGCACTTGCAAGGCTTGAAAGCCTGGCTCGTCAATCGGGTCGCGAGACAACCAGCGTCCAGTCGCAGGGCAGTAGTAAGCAGAAGCGATTTGTGCCGTCAGTAGCACAAACAAAACAACGAGGATTGATTTTGTGGTTTTCATGGTGTTCGGAATGGGTTTCGTGGCATTTGTGGAAGCGGATTCGGGTCGGCGGGGATATTCGCGTTCACCGGCTGTTGTTGCTGAACCAGCAACACGGGGCGAGCCAGCCTCTGCCGCGCTTGGGCAAACATCACTTGGTTGCCTTTCCACGTCGGCACTAGCTTGTATGCCAGACTGAAACTCGCCAGTGCATCACCAAGAAGCCCATTGTCCGTCTGGCAAGCACCGCGAATGGACAGGAAAACGGACATTTCTTCCTCTGGCGTGAGCGATTTGAGGTAGCCTTCCTCCTTTATTTCTTCATCGTTGATTGGAAACGGCCACTGCCGATAAACGCTGTCGTCATAGTGGCTCACCCCCTTGCTGGTGGCATCAATGTCAAATTTTTCCGCCGGGCTGTCCCAGCACACGAAAAGATGCTGCTTTGTCGTGACCAGCTTCAGCGGATAACCAAGCCTGCGTCCCAAAGCGATGTAAAGCACCGGCATCGAACTGCACGTTCCCAAATGTCGGCCGCCAATCAATCCGTGAATCAAAACATCGCTGGAGTCAGCGAAGAAATGGTCGTCTGGACTTTCTGAACCCGGCGCTGCGATCCATTTTGGGTTGTAACGGATGTTGTAATCCTCATACAGCACGACGCCCATCATCGCCATTTTGTAAAAGTTCGTCGAGTTGTAGAAATAAGCCGGGTTTTCAGAATAATGATGAAAATTTCTGTCAATTTCAGATTCGATGTGCTGCGCCCAAGAATCAAGCATTGCCAGAGATTCACCCACATTCAAATTTTCGGCACCAGGCAAACTTTCTGCGCAGAGCAGATTCATCCGTGCAATGTCGCAATGCACCAAGTCGGCTGGGGATAAAGCCAACAGTTCGGCCAGAGTATGCGGAGTTTTGAAGGCGGGATTTTCCGCTTTGACAGCCGCTGCATTTTGAGGCGCGGTTGCCGTCTCGCTGGAATGCTTTTGAAACGCAGTTCCGGCGATTATTAAGCCAACAACTAAAAAGATGACAGCGGGAATTGCGAGCCTGCGTTTGGATAAATTTCTCCCTCCAACCTTGCCGGTTGCCTTCGCGCGTCCATTTATTTGACCGCCGCGTTTCACGAGATTCAACTTTACGATTTTGTTTCAAACGGACAAGCAAATTTTGTTTGAGAATTGTCCGCATACCTGTTCAATCAACAATACGGATGCAAAGGAAAAATCTTTCAAAAAATCGCACACCGGAACAGTTCCGACCCAAAGATTCACGATTCAGCGGTTTGGTTTTTTGGTTTTACTTTCAAAGCCAGTCCTTCGATGCCGGTGACCACCACCGGCTGGCCGGTTTCCACCGGCGTTTCGCTG
>PLNY01000074.1 GCA_003141915.1 Anaerolineae bacterium
TGACCATCGGGCAGATCGCGCAGCGGTTGCACATGGGAACCCGGGGAAACGGTTTGACCCATTGACTGAGATTCAAGGCTTGGACAACCGCTTTTTGGCGCGGGCGAGGCGTTCCCTTGCGACTTCCAAATTATCATTGCCATCGCAAAATTCGATTAACAGTTTTGCGAGGGCGATCAAATGCTCCACCTGATAGCTTAACGGTCGGCCATGCCTGAGGCGCATCGCTTCGAGTTCCGCCCGTTGTTCTTCGGACATGCGGATGTTGAATCTGATGTTCTTCTTTGCCACTCGGCCAAAATTTGCCAGATAAACGGAAAAGAGACATTGACAAAAAGGGTTGACAAAAGCAGACAATCCCCCACAATGGCGTCTATTGCATACAAATCACTATCAAACGAAAGGGATTGCAACTGTGAAAGATTTGCCAAACGATGCAGACGGTTTCGCTGAAAAGGGTCTTATGAATCGAACAACGTCGCGTTTTTGGTTTCTCGTCTTCCTGTGGGGATGCTTTCTTTTGACGTCTTTCAATTTGATGGCCCAACCGTTACCGCCTGGAGGCGGCGGCGGTAGTGGAGGCGGTGGGGAGGGCGACACGGATTTTCCAAGCTATACCACTAATCAATTCTGGCTGGAAGCCCTGCCGCCGGGCNNGAACAGACGATGTCGTCACTGACCGGCACCAATTGGACTCCTCAGCAAATCTTCAATGGAGCCAGCGGGCAGAATTGGACTCCAGTCACATTTCCCATGTCGGGCCAAACGACGTTATTCTTTCGAGCCATCGTTTACAGCCAGGACACGACGGACAGCGGTCTGCCGGATTGGTGGAAGCTGGAATATGGATTGAACCCAAACAGCGTTTCCAGCGGCACAAACGGGGTATGGGCCAAGTTCCGAATGGCCTCTCCGGCACGGTCAATGGGACGCGCGATCTGATTGATTTCTTCCCCGTGTACATCGACGTCCAATCGATGCTTGAAGCCACGAACATGAATTATGTTTTCCTGACGTTCCGCCTGTCTCAAGCTGACGGTGCGCTCAACTTTTTCCTGACGGACCTCAAGACCAACAACATCCTTCAATACCTGACGGATACCAACGAAGCGTTGGCGTATTCGAGTTATCCAGTGACGCAGATTACATCCAGTGGCGTCACTCTGGGGCTGGACTTTTTTAATACAGTCAATCTTGGCAGCGGCGGAGTGATTTTGGTGGAAGCCTGGACCAACACCACGGCCCCGCTGGTTCTGGACATAATTTCAAACGGCTACACCCTTGCGGAAGCACAACTTCCCCTCAATATTACAGGCGTTGAACAGATGTTTCGTCACAAGAACTTGACCAGCGCCGTACTGGGTCAGATCGACGGCCCGCCGGATCGCTTGGGCGACCACGCTTGCAAGTGGGCGCTTTCACTGCTGGCGAGTGGCATCATTCTGATTATCAAGTAGTCGCGTACACTTATACGTATAAACTATTCGATGAAATGGTAACCGTAGGCAACCTAAAGTAATTATGAAAAGACTAATCTGTTATTTATTGTTTGTGACTCTTACAGTTGGTTCTGCATGTGGACAGGATGCTAAACCATCATGGCGCGCGACTCTCAAGGTAATTGACGAAGCCGGAGAGCCGGTAGCTGGAGCCACGGTGGTTGTGTCGTACTACGTTCATCCGCCACCAGGACAATCGGAAGCGGGCGACATGATCCAGGGCATGACGGATGTCACCGGAACATTCACAGCTTCGCAGACAAACACCGGCTCAATTGGCTTAAGTTTTTAAGCGAGTAAGCCAGGATACTATACAACAACTAAAGGCCATGAGTTTGCCAGATTCAAAGATAACGTCCCGGCCAAGTGGAACCCGAACGAAACATTAGCACTCAAAAAATGCGTTAACCCGATACCGATGTATGCAAAATTCACTATAAATTTGAAATTTCCTGCCCTCGGCACGCCAATTGGTTACGATTTGATGATGGGCGGTTGGGTTGCTCCTTACGGCAATGGCAAAACAGCAGACATGATTTTCACGAAGGAATACTATGATAAACCTCCCGGTGAATATTATTCCAAGATAACAGTCAGCTTTGCGAATAGAGGTGACGGCATTCAAGAATTTTCAGCACCTTCATTGGCCCAGGATGGATGTAGTGACTTAAGGTCTCCGCATGAAGCCCCGCTCGACGGCTATCAGTCACAATGGATTCAAGAAGTCAGCGCAAGCCCGGGGCAGCCAGCGAGAATGGACTATAATTCCCAGCGGAACTATTTCTTTCGCGTCCAGACTGTTTCGGACACAAACGGAAATGTCAAAAGCGCCCTTTATGGAAAGATTTATGGCGACTTCATGCAGTTCCGGTATTTTCTGAATCCAACTCCCAATGACCGCAACATTGAGTTTGATTCAAAGCAAAATCTATTGAAGGGATTGGACGCCTTGCACCAAGTATCGGCCCCGTGAACGAAAATGCTGAAAGTGAAAGGGTCAATGACCGCGGTCTTCATCACGCACCCAGCGCAATTTAACCGCCGGGCTGACGAAAGCCATCCATGAATCGAACCCGCAATTACCGCAAGTGGCTGTTGGGCGCGACGATGTCAAGAAAAATCGGCGCAAGTCGCAAACGTCACAAGATAAAGCAGTTGCAACAAATTATCACAGNNTCAGACATCAGGGAAAAACCAAAACCGTGAATTTTTCGATGTTTTTTTGGACCGCCGTCGCCAAGGCTTTGGCGCGCCAAGGGTAATATGGTTCAATGCAAGTTGTCTTGAGAATTTTAAAAATGGACTTCGGATTTTTTCCAGCGCTTCAAAATGAAAGGTGTTTTGGTTGCGAGGGCGCTGATACTTCCCAATTCCAGCCAAAGGTTCAAAACCCCTTGAATATCAACGGACGTGGATTAGCATTTTCCCGCCAAGGGATGGCAGTGCTAAATTTATGTGGATTGTCCGACTGGCCCTGAACCGGCCCTATACTTTTGTGGTTGTCGCGCTGATGAT
>PLNY01000470.1 GCA_003141915.1 Anaerolineae bacterium
ACTGTTGAACGCGACCCAGTTTGGTGGGATCGGGGGAAGGAAGATGGAACTGGGGTGGCGGTGTCGGCGCCAATGGCAGTCGATTTGCGGATCCGGGAAATTGTTCCGTCAGCCAATCGACATGTGCGGGTGCATGAAAATGCCAGTGGGATAAAGCCGCCCCGCCGTGGCGCTGGGCATGGCGGAGCGGACCGCAACCTTCCGCGCCTCATCGCTGGCGGCGCACACCACCCCGCGATGGGTCGGGGTGCGCCGACGATCACCGGCTGGCCACGCAGCCGCTGGTCGTCGCGTTGTTCCACGGAAGCGTAAAAGGCGTCCATATTTGAATGGAGAATAACGCGAATTCGGATGGGAAATCATTGGCGATTTGATATGGTGGAAAAGAATGAAAGCGTTGATTTTCGATTTCGACGGGACCCTGGTTGACTCTGTCAATGCCCACGTCCTGGCGACATCCAGCTTCTGCTGCCGTTTCTATCGCCGTGAACACGGCAGAAGCCAAAAGCGATTGAGATTCCTTTTGGGCGACAAATTCGTAACGCAGGGATTACGGCGTAACAGCCACATTACGGCGCAATGTCATCGGCGCAGTTGCAAATCATCGCAAAGCGTTCATTATCAGTGTTATCCTGGCGACTCCGCAGCATGGCATTTAACCTGCGGATGGCCTATCAAAGCGACGCGCTTTTCTTGTGAATGAAAAATACAGAGTTAACTTTGATTCTCGTGATGCCCCCGCAATTCGGATTGTTGGGCGGGTTTGCCACAGGGTTGATCAGCCTCGCCAATTACATTCAGGCGAATCAGGCGAATGTGCCGAAAGTCGAGGTGCAACTCCTTGACTTGAGCTCAACTCCATTATTGAGCCTGCAAGAAGCGATCCGGCAAAGTCACAGTTCGGGGCGCATTTCATTTTCAAGCCAGACGGTGGTTGGCATCACCACGACCACGGCTTCTTATCAAGCGGCGTTGGCTACAGCCTCGGCGTTCAAATCGCTTTCAAGCGCTGGTGTGGAAATCAAGACCGTTTTCGGGGGGCCTCATGCCAGTGCCGACGCTGAAATTGTGCTTGAGCGCCACCAAGACACAGTTGACTACGTGATGGTCGGTGAAGGTGAAATCGCGATGACTGAATTTCTTCGCCGATTTCCGCATGTTTGTTCCACACCCGGATTGGCATTTTGGCACAAAGATTCAGCCAACTTTAATCCGCCGCCGGCTCTTCTCAATGAAAGCCAGTTGGATTCGATCCCGCTGACCTTCAAGGAAGACAACATTAACGGCACGCCGGGAAAGTTCGGCCATGTGACCTACGTTAGCGCGCGTGGCTGCCCGCTCAAGTGCGCCTTCTGTTCGGTCTCAAATCAGAAGATCAGAGCGCGGAGTGTAGCCCGGGTGTGCAAAGATATACGCCAGCTAGTGGAACTCGGTTTTTCCCGGATTGCCATCGAGGATAATTTTTTTGCTCACACGCCTCTCCGAACTGATGAACTATGCGATGCTCTGGCAAAATTGCACCGCAATGGACTTAAATTCTCGTGGGATTGCCAGACCCGCGTTGAGTCAATGGATCGTGAGGGGCTTGTGCCGCTGCTGGAGCGCGCGGGCGCAGAAGCGGTGTATCTCGGCGTCGAATCTCTGATTCCTAGACATTTGGAGTATCTAAACAAAGCGCCAAATCCAAAGCGTTATCTCGACCGCTTGAAACAGAAAGTAGTTCCAGCACTTTTGGAATCCAATGTCGGCTGCTTCATAAACCTCCAATTTGGTCTTCCTGATGAAACAGAAGAAGACCACACAGAAACGAAGAATTTTCTGAAGGAAATGGGACAAACTGCCGCTCACCGTGGAAAGCAAATTACCATCTTTCCACAGTTGCACGTTGTTTATCCTGGAACCAGCCATTTCGAGTCTGGTTGGCGTGAAAAACAATTATTTCCACGCGACATTTTTGAGTCCTTCACCAAATGGGAGGCGAAACAAGCCCCGGTGCTCAAATGGTTGGGGAAGCACTTCGCTCACGGGACCGGCGGTATTCCAATCGGCATACTGAAACCCAAAGTGCTTGAAGCGAGACAGTTTGAAGACGATGACAACGATGCCGATAAAATCGTTGATGTGAAGGCCGTGATGAGAATAAGCGGCATATTGACTGATCTCGACGACGAAGAGGAATTTGCTGGCATTAAAGTTTTCAAATACGGAAAATACCTGGTCAACGAGACGGGGCAAACCCAGACGGCCGGTCGGACCAACGCAAAAGATTTTCGCCAGAAACAACCCCACGCCAGATCTTTAACGATTACATCTTCCGGAAGAAATTAATAAATCAACGCCTATGAATAAAAGCAACAAGTTAGTGATTTCGCTCCTGGTGGTCGCCATTGTCGCTGGAGTGTTTATTTTCGAGAAAATCCATAACGGAGGAGGCAATGTGACTCAAAAAGTCATTGCGATCGCCACTCTCCAGACGCACCCGATCCTTGACGCTGTCCAGAAAGGGGTCATCGATGAACTCACGAGTGACGGTTACGCTAATGGGTTTGGGGCGCGTTATATCCTGCTCAACGCGGAAGGAAATATGGGCCAGGTTGCCGCTATCGCCGACGAGGTGGCTGCTCGAAATCCTGATGTTGTTGTTGCGATTTCCACTCCAGTTGCTCAAGCCATCGTGAAAAAGTTTAAGGGCGAGATCGTTTTTGGCGCATTAACTGATCCAGTCGGTGCTGGCGTTGTTGATTCCTTGGATGGCTCAAATCCAAAGGTTACTGGCACGACTGATGCGATCCCCTATGGCGAACAACTGAAGTTGATCCGGAGAATCAATCCGAACGCTAAACGGCTTGGCCTGCTCTTTAATCCGGGTGAAGCGTCTTCTCAATTCGCGGTCAAAATAATCGAAGAGATTGCACCGACATTGGGCTTTGAAGTGGTGGAGGGACCGGTGAACTCAACGTCTGAAGAATACCGCGTTGCACTTGGTTTGGTTGGCCGCGTGGACGTTCTGCTGATTTCCACTGATAACACGGTGGCCGCAGGTATTGCAGGAGCAATAAAGGCCGGTATTGAGAACGAAATACCTGTTTTTGCATGTGACAGCGGATCCGTGGAAAAAGGGGCCATCGGAGCCGTTTCTGCCGGATACTACGAAATCGGGCGAGAGACAGGGAAACTCGTGGTGAAAGTTCTGCATGGAGAACATAGCCTGCCGGTTATCCAGCCTGAATCGGGACAAATATATCTAAATAAGCAAGCCGCGGAACTCATGCACGATATATTGCCGCCCGATGTTGTCACTAATGCCACTAAAGTATTCGCTGAAATTAAGTGATGAATTCCTTCATTCCACTCGATGTTGGTTTAATGACTGGCTTGATCTACGCTTGGCCCGTTATCGCATTCGCCGTGGCATTTCGTGTTCTGGCCTTTCCTGATATTACTATTGAAGGTTCTTTTCCGCTTGGAGCAGCAACTTATGGAATCCTGCTAAAGAACGGAGTGGCTGTTCCAATCGCTCTTTGCCTCGGAGTTATCGCCGGTGCCTTGGCTGGGTGTTTGACGGCTTATTTCCATGTCCGGTTCAAGTTAAACAAGTTGCTTGCCGGAATCATTGTTGTGGCAATCACTTACACGATGAGTCTTCGTATCATGGGGGCATCGAACATAGGTCTTTTGACCCAGCCATCACTGTTCGATTTTGTTCAGCCGTTAAATCATCTTGTGAACGTCCGGTTCCATGTTGGCACAATCATGTTACTGGGCGTGCTTGTCGGCGCTGTCAGCGTCGCAACCGCAGCAAGCCTGTCGTCGCGATCGGGCTTGCGATTACGTGCTGCCGGGGCAAACCCGGAATATGCCAGGCTGCTCGGAGTTCATGTTCCAGCTAACCTGATTACCGGCTTGGCTGTGACCAACGGTCTGGCAGCAATGGGTGGAATTTTGGCAACAATGAATCAAGGATTTGCCGACGTTGGGATGGGACAGGGAGTGCTGATCCTGGCGTTGGCCGCAATGACGATCGGTGAGAAACTGGTTCCCGAAAAGTGGTTTTCCTACCAATCATACGTGCTTCTGGCCGCTGTAATAGGTGCGGTGGTTTACGAAGTTTTGGTGAGTTACGCCTTGAGCTTGGGATTAGCCGCAACGGATTTGAAACTTGCCACCGCCGTGCTCGTTCTCCTGGTAATCGCGCTGCGAGGGACAAAGAACGGACAGCTTTTTCTCGAGGATCTCAAATGAACAACGGTCCTGACATTGTCGAGGTTCACGACCTGCTGGTGACATTTTCGCGCTGGGGACAAACAGTCCGGGCAATTGATGGAATGTCCCTGAAGATTCCGGCTGGCCAGGCGCTAATTGTTACGGGACCCAATGGCAGCGGCAAAACGACCCTCCTGCGGGTTTTGAGCTGCCTGTTGGCACCGGAGCAAGGCGAGGTTTTGATCGAAGGGAAACCGGCGGGCAAGTTGCGGCCAACGGATATTGCGAATGCAGTTTTTCATGTCCACCAGGATCCGTTGATTGGCAGTGTGCCAACGATGACGCTTTTTGAGAACCTGGTGTTGGCTGACGAAGAGGCGTGCCTCCACCGCCTGAATCGAAAGACTTTGGCCGCCAGAAACCGTTCTTTGCTGCTGCCTCTGGGGCTCGCTGAACGACTGCAACAACAAGCAAAGACACTGTCGGGCGGGCAGCGGCAAATCCTGGCAATCTTGATAGCCAGTTTGCGCCCGGCCAAAGTGATTTTGCTCGATGAACCGTTGGCCGCCTTGGATGCGACGAACGCCGGCATTTGTCTCAAGCTGATTGGCGAATTGAAAAAGTTGGGGAAGACCATCGTTTATGTGACGCATGATCTGAACCGGGTTGAGTTATTTGCGGACAGAATTGTCACCTTGCAAGACGGACGGATTTTGAGCGATCATCCGGCACACGAATCCCAAAAATGACGAGAACGCTTACAAAGTCGCAGCAAGTCGAGCGACAAACGCTCATCCGGCGCTCTATGCTTGGCCTCGATTACTGGCTTTATGGCAGGGCCTTTCTTTTGCCGTTTTGCGACTACCTGAAGATCCTCCTCAACAAACCCGATCCAACTGTAATCACTCTTTGGGATAGTGCGGACACGCGGCGCCCGATTTTCTCAACCCATCCTCATATCGACACGAAGTTTTACAGGGAAGGCGGCGTGGTTATCCCGAATTCAGACCGGTCAGTCGCGTGTTATCGTTCAATTGCAGGCCAGATTGTGGGCGACAACGATGCCCGGTTGCTTTTCGAGCGGCTTTTCGCCCACCCCGATTTCACTAGCGCAAACGAAGGTAAAGTGTTTGCAGAGACATTGGCCAAAGCCACATCTCCCCCCGCCCCCACTGCACACAAATACATTCCTCGCGAGAACGATAACTTTACTCATGACGAAACAAGAGACTGGGATACGGCATATAGACGTGTTCTAAACACCATAAGCAAACTTTTGGAAGGCTTGCCTCATATGCGGCTGAAACATCCAGCATCATCGTGTGGCGCCAACCTGTTCTCATTCGTCTTCACGGCTTTGGTCGCAAGAGAATCCCAGCCAACACGGCTTATCCGTCAGCCTCAGAGCGTGCTTACAAAAGAGCAGCATGAATTTCTAAGGAATGGATCTGAAGCGACGACGGACGTGGCTAAAATGTTTCTGCGCATCTTTGGCAAAGGAGCCGAAGATGCATTTCACACCGGAACCGTGACATTGGCAGCCCCGCTGCAAATTCCAGACGAGCTTAACGAAGCAAAGTGGCACAGCTTTAAGAATCTGGCATCCAAGCATCGGATTTACGTTCCCATTCATATCGAAGGTTCGCCATGGATTGTGTTGCTCAGGTTTATTGATTCAGATCGACCGCATTGGTATGACATATTTCACTTCTACCATGATGTAATACCACGGATCGGTGCTATGCTCCGCACGGAAGCTAAAGCCCTATACCTCGATGTTATTGAAGGACTTTTTGCCGATGAGATCGCCAAGTCTGATTTGCAGTCAATCGTGTCACGGTTCAACCAACGAAGCATGTCCCTGCTTCGGAATCTGCCGTTTCCTCGTATCTACTTGACGGACAAAAGCATTGATGGAGCTGGTGAACCAATCGATCTTCCGGACGGAAGGCGTGTTCTGATCGGCACAGAGCCTAACCCCTACTTTAATCCAGAATGGACTTATGACCCGCTAGGCGGGCTTGACACCAAGGAAGCGTGCGAAAGAGCGAAGGCAGCATTTGCAAAGGAAGAGCGTCGCATTCGCGCCAGGTTCCTGGGTCATCGGCACAGCATTGTAAATCTTAATCCGGGACCACTACTGCATGCGGCTTTAATTCAAGATGCTACTCAAATCTCTGGGAAAAGTCGAACATTTGTCGCAGATGCTGAAAAAACATCCGATGTGCTTTTTGCTACACTCGACCTCGTTATGAACAAAAAGTATCGGCCTCTACAGAATAAGGGCGTAGCAGACATTTTGAGATGGCTCAAAGAAAAAGAGACTTCTGGAGTAGCCCATGCGCAGCTACGTATTGAACCAGAAGCGGACTTTATGCCGCCACAGGATGCTATCGAGGAAATCTTTCTTGTTTTCTGGAATCTCTGGCACAATGCTGCTAGGAGTGCCTATGATCACTCACAATCGAGGACTTTCGAGGTTGCTCTATATCGAGAGAGCGAATCACGCCTCGTTTCGTTTTCTCAGGACGAAGTGTGGCCCGCGCGGAAGCGACAATGGGTCGACTACCTGAATGGTGTTGCACAAACGCCTAACACAGAGGTTGAGCCAAGTGGATTGGAGATTGTGAAACGCAGTCTGTATCATTTGGGGTGGGACATCTCTGCTATCGCGGCACCTGCCGTAACGGTTAAAATTCACATTCCGTGTAGCTAATTCTATGAACATCCTTATTGCCGATGATCAATATGAGTGGCGAGAACCACTGGCCGAATTTTGTAAAAAGTCAGGACATGAGGTCGTTGCCGTATCTGATGGCGATGCAGTTATTGCGATGCCTCAAGCGACGCTTCGCAACTTTGATGTTGCTTTGTTGGATTACAAAATGCCCACTAATGGTTTGGAAGCGGGAACTTGCATCCGGAGAATTGCTCCTGAAATGATGTTGGTAATGCTAACGGCGCATGCCGACAGCTTGGTCCCTGAAAAGGTAGTCGCTGCGATGCGAGCCGGATTCTACGACTATTTGGACAAAAACAGCGACTATAAGGCTTCATTACAGAAGATTCTTGAAATCGCAATAGACCGAAAACGAACAAAGCAAGATACTCGCGAGGTTTACCGCCTGGATCAGATCGTCGGCGAATCTCCCAAGATCCTGGAGCTGCGCAAACTCATCCAAAACGTCGCCCCCACCAACGCCACCGTCCTGATCCTCGGCGAAAGCGGCACCGGCAAGGAACTGGTCGCCGGCGCCCTCCACAGCCTCAGTGTCCGCCGCCAAAGAAATTACATCCGCATCAACTGCGCCGCCATCCCCGAGAACCTCCTCGAAAGCGAGCTCTTCGGCCATGAAAAGGGCGCGTTTACCGGCGCCATCCGCCAAAAGCTCGGCCGCGTCGAAGAAGCCGACGGCGGCACCATTTTCCTCGATGAAATTGGCGACATGAGCCGGTCCCTCCAGGCCAAACTCCTCCGCTTCCTTGAAGACGGCTCCTTCACCCGCGT
>PLNY01000314.1 GCA_003141915.1 Anaerolineae bacterium
TTCAACAATTGGTTGCAGAATATCTTTACACAGAATAAATGCCCCCCCGATGACGACCAATTCCGGGTTGAAAATATTAACTAGATCTGCAATTCCCTCTCCTAAATACATTGCCACATCCTCTATTGCTTGCTTGCATATTTCATTACCCTCTAAGCTAAACTTCACTACCATGTTAAATGTAAGGTTGTTGAAATCACCGTGACAGGCATCCAGTAGAAATTGATTCGGATGCATCTGGAGGTCTTTTTTAACTCGACGAAGAACCGCACGCGGACCAACCTGAGTTTCCCAGCAGCCGATGCGGCCGCAGGCGCATTTTTCGCCTTGCGGATCGCGTTGAATATGGCCGATTTCCCCGGCATAGCCATGGCTGCCGCGAAATAGATTACCGTTAATCATAATACCACCCCCAAGTCCAATCCCGGAACAAACGTAGATAAAATTATCGCAGCTACGCGCCACGCCAAAATAATACTCACCTAAAGCTGATAGGTTGGCTTCGTTTTCTATATAGATTGGAAGGCGAAAACGCTGATTCAACATCAGCCGGAGGGGTACGTTCTTCCAGTTCAGATTGGGTGCAATAACTAGTTCGCCCCGACGGAGATTGATGAGACCGGGTAGTCCGATTCCCACGCCTAACGGTCTAAGATGACGCTCATTAGTGATAGAAAGAGCTTGTTCTATTAATTGCTCAATCTGGCCTATTATGCTGGTTTGAGATTGCGTTGTTGGATGGGTTTCAACTACGGTTTCCCACAAGGTTTCTGCTACGAAATTGGTCAGTACGATATTAATAAAATCTACTCCGACTTCCAGACCAATAACCGCGCCTCCATCACGTCTGAGGCCGAGATTTATGCCAGGACGGCCAATTTTAGATTCCTCCTGACTATCTTCTGAAACCAAGCCATCTTCAATTAAGGCATTGACAATATTCGAAACAGTCCCTCTATTCAGACCCGTAAAATTAGCGACGCGGGCACGAGATATAGGGGCATGAAGCCGAATCGCATTCATTACGACCGATTTATTGATTCTTCGAACCTTGTCTTGATCGCCTGTGAGCATATGTGGACTTGGTTTGTTTATCGATTCAATAAACTAATCAGCCTGCATTATACTGATTTTTTGAAAAAAAGCAATAGCGAATCTCAAATAAACTTTTGACCAAACATAAACTATGTGCCTTCTTGATGGTTTTAAAAAAAGGGATGCCTGGCGAGCGTTATTGTAGATCGCAAAATAAAATAGCTTTTGGACGATCCGTAAAAAGCTTCAATTCATTTGGTGTTTTATATGGCCTCAGGTTAGAATTGTAAGAGAAGATCATAGTATTAATAGGTTCAGAGAATATTTAATGCCTCAATCTGACCAAGGCGTTACTCGTGATCGTTATATGCTCATTCCACGCACGATCATCTTCTTGCGGCGCGGCAATTTATGTTTGCTGATCAAGGGCGCGCCGACCAAACGTTTGTGGGCGGGAAAATATAACGGCGTTGGCGGTCACGTTGAACGCGGGGAGGATGTTTTGTCTGCGGCGAAGCGTGAGCTGAAAGAAGAAACTGGTCTCGACGCCGATCTTTGGTTATGTGGTACGGTAATTGTCGACGCGGGAGACATCGGTATTTGTTTGTATGTGTTTAGCGGGGAAAACTTTGGAGGTGAATTAAAGTCATCGAACGAGGGAGCCGCTGAATGGGTCGAGGTTGAACGAGTGGCAGAAGGATTGCCGGTTGTCGAAGATTTGCCCATCCTGTTATCTAAAGCTTACAATATGAAGCGCGGCGATCCGCCGTTCTCAGCGCGGTCATATTATGATCGGGGTGAAAAGTTGAGAGTCGAATTTGGAAATTAAATTCCGTTTCCAAGCGGCAACAACATTGTGAACTTGCTTCCCTTGCCTGGTTTGCTCTCGACGCTCAGCTTTCCGTGATGTTGTTCAATGACCTGCCGCGTAATTGCCAGCCCAATGCCAATGCCGCCAAATAGGTCGTCGCCGCTTTGTTCGAGATGATAGAAGCGATCAAAGATGCTCGACAATTGGTCGGTTGCGATTCCGATTCCGTGATCTTCAACGGAAACGGCCAGCCGATCTTTTTGTTTCTCAAAATTGATTTCGATATCGCCGCCGTGCGGGCTGAATTTGACGGCATTATCCACCAGCGCGGTCAACGCGCGTTCGAGCGATCTGGAATCACCGTTGACGCTCGGCGCGCTTTGTTCATTCCTGACTTTTAAATGGATGCCGCGTTCCCCGGCTTTCTTCTCATATTTTTTTATAATGCCCTGAGTGATCTCGCTCATGTTCACGGATTGAAAATCCGGAAGGACGAGTTCGATCTCCTGCAAAAATAAAATATCGTTGACGAGCGACACGATCTGCCCGACGTTGCGCGAGACTGTTTCAATTGCTTCATTGAGTTGATTCCCCTGGAGCGCGCCTCTTTGCAGGATTTGCAGATATCCGCTGGCTGCCATGAGTGGAGTACGGAGTTCGTGCGCGACATTGGTCAGGAATTTGCGGCGCGTCAAATCCTGTTCGGCAAGCTTCTGATAAGCCTGTGCGAGTTCGCTTGCGCGCATGCGTAAATCCTCGATGGCCATTTCGTCGTTTTGCCGCAGCCGTTCGCTGATCTCTTTGACCATTGCCATTGCAACACTGCTGGAATGCTGAAGGACGCGGTCAAAACTTTCCTTCTCCAATTCCAAAACAACGACATCGTTTTTTGTTGTTACGGTTGCGGCACGCGGCGCGTTGTGAATCAATGCCATCTCGCCGAAAAAATCACCCGCGCTTAAAGTTTTGAGCACCCGTGCTTCTGTTTGGTTAATCAATTTGGTAACTTCAACCTCGCCCTCCAAGATCATGTAAAAGATGGTTTCAATGGCATTCTCACGGCACAATATCGTCCCGGCTGGATACGTATTTACTTTGCTGGTGGCAATTAGCTCTTCCACTTCGCTCGGTTTGATGCCGGGAAAAGCGCGCGGTATGATTTTGGCCGGAGTGCGGTTCGTAGTCATAAACTTTTGTCTCGGAGTCTATTCCAAGCGAGCGGGACACAACCATTTGGTCTAGGACTTGTAACCGATCTTTCTCAAGAAATCTTTGCGCCACGCAATATCTTCGATGCCTTCCGTGCCTTTGGGAGAAAAGCCATCGATTACGCCAAGGATGCCGCGTCCCTGTTCGGTTTGCGCAACCAACACCTCGGTCGGATTTGCGGTGGCGCAGAAAATCCGGGCCACTTCGGGCAAGGCTTTAATTGTGTTCAAAACGTTGATGGGAAAATATCCTTCGGCCAAAAACAAAATGAATGAATGTCCCGCACCGATGGCGGTTGCATTTTTTCTTGCCAATTCAATCATGGCATCGTCGGTCCCGGTCCATCGCACCAGGCATTTTCCCGACGCCTCGCAAAACGCCAGTCCAAATTTGATGCCCGGCACAGCGCCGACCAATGCTTCATGAACGTCTTCGACTGTCTTAATGAAATGTGATTGCCCCAATATGAAGTTTACCGGTTCCGGCTTTTCGATCCTGATAGTTTTGATTTCCATGCGAATGTCTCCTTCGCGCCTTCGCAACGAAGATCGCGCTAGTTAATTTTCGTTCGATTAGCGAACCCGTTTATAATACAACAAATGGAAATTTGTGCGATAACAAAAGGATTGCGATGTTGAAATTCTGTCACTGTATTTTTGTTGTTTTCTTGGCGGGACTATGTTTAAATGCTTGCTCGCCTGCCACCTCTATTGCGCCGCTTCCATCTCCGAGCGCAGCACCAATTCCTTCGTTGGCGCCAACCTTGCCTCCGCCTCCAACGGCAACTGCGATTTCCACACCCATCCCGCTTGTTCCGAACTTTGAACATATTGTCGTTGTGGTCCTTGAAAATGAGGAATTTGACTTTGTGATTGGCAACGCCAATATGCCATACTTTAATAAGCTGGCTCAATCTTATACTTTGCTTACCCAATACTACGCCGTAGCGCATCCAAGCCTTCCAAATTATCTTGCAATGATCGGCGGCGATACATTTGGAATTAATTTTGATTGCACAAGTTGCGCGAGGAATAACCAGTCATTGCCTGATCTCATCGAAGCCAGCAGGCGGACATGGAAAACGTATCAGGAAGACATGCCGTCACCGTGCTTTACCGGCGCGGAGGCAGGCAAGTATGCCATGAAGCATAATCCATTCATTTACTTCATGCCCATTCGATTGGACGCCAAGCGATGTAATCAAAGCATCGTGCCGTTTACGCAGCTTTCCTCGGATATCGCGGCGGGCGCGCTCCCGAATTTTATTTTCGTCACCCCAAACCTGTGCGACGATGCACACGACTGCAATGTATCCATCGCGGATGTTTGGCTGCAAAATTTTATGAATCAGGTCATGCCTCCTTTGAATCAAAGCGATCAACCCTATCTGATCGTCATTACTTGGGATGAGGGGCAGAGTAACCGTTCATGTTGTGGTTTGCCGGCTTCTGCGGGAGGCCGGATCGCGACTGTCCTGGTTTCCCCACAAGCGAAGAACGGTTTTCAGGATCCAACGCCTTACAGTCATTATTCGCTTTTGAAGACCATCGAAGCGGCCTGGGGATTTCCATATCTTGGACATTCTGATGATTCGCATACATCCATTATTGTCGCGCCGTGGAAGTAATTGTTGAAAATTCGTCTTTTCATAGGAGAAGAATNNAGGCAGATATAATAAGTCAATCAAAGCAATAAGACTTTTGTCAAAGGAGAGTTTTATATGACTCACATTGTCACCAGTTTATGTGTACGTGACCGCGGTTGTATCGAAGTCTGCCCGGTTGAATGTATGATCCCTGGTTTTCCCGTAGACCAATGGCCGTGGATTTACATTGATCCCGACACCTGCATTGATTGCGGTGCGTGCATTCCCGAATGCCCCTTTGCCGCGATCTTCCCTGAAGACGAAGTTCCCGCGGGCTATACCGCGAAAGGCGGCGAGTACATCAGTAAAGTGGGACTCGCCGGTCACTACGAGGGCACCAATCATTTTGGAAACAAAGTTTCGCTGGATACTGCAAAGCAGTTAAACCCTGGCGAAGCGGTTGACTTAACTCAGGACATCAAACCGAATTATGATTTCTTCAAAAGCGGACCTGGTTATAGCGCCAAGGATCAAGATAGCGGCCTGTAAACCCATTATGATTTTTGAAAGCCAGGTCATTGGACCTGGCTTTTTATGTTCATTAAACTTTTTGGT
>PLNY01000423.1 GCA_003141915.1 Anaerolineae bacterium
TCTGCATGATAGACTTTTTCAAGTCAGCCTTTATTAGGCTGACTTTCTTTATCAACATCAATCTAATGACGGAGAATAATTTATGAGTTTTGTTCAAACTGTATTGCTTGGTGCCATCGCGGGGTTTACGATTTATCTCGGTCTGCCCTTGGGGCGAATCAAAAAGATCTCAGAAAGCACTTGCATTTAGTCGGTACCAAGATTTTTATGAAAACCGTTTTCAATTCTTTAAAACGATCTGTACCGGTATTGCTATTAATCATTGCAAGCCTCCTCGTTGTGAGTATCCTTATTTGGCAAGGAATCACTGCTGGCGGGAATCCTGATCCGACGACTGCCCATATCACCCACTGGGCGGCTATCATCTACACAGCAGTCCTTGTCTTCCGCGAAGGTCTCGAATGTATTGTGGTACTGGCTGCCATTACCGCCAGCTTTGTCGGAGCGAACCAGCCCTATCGACGTCCTGTGACGATTGGAGCGGCGTTGGGAATTCTCGCCACCATCGCCACTTGGTTTATCGCCATCGCAATTTTGGATAGCATCCCCGCTCCGGCTCTGGATATTCAAGCTGCCACAGGCTTGCTCGCCATTGTGGTTTTATTAGTGGTAATGAATTGGTTCTTTCATAAAATATATTGGACTGGATGGATTTCGCTTCATAGTCGCCAGCGCCATAAACTTGTCAATCCTAAAAATGGGATTGAAATCAACAAGTCTCCTGTCTTTCGAGGACTTGTACTTCTTGGCCTTGCCTCCGTCTATCGCGAAGGTTTTGAAGTTGTGTTCTTCCTGCAATCGATTCGACTCCAAGTCGGTGCGAACACTGTGCTGATTGGCGCGGCACTTGGATGTGTCTTTACTCTGATGGTTGGGGCTTTAACCTTTACATTGCACCACCGTCTTCCCTACAAGCAGATGCTGATTCTGACCGGCGTCTTATTGGGAGGGGTGTTAATAGTGATGGTTGGCGAGAGTGTCCAAGAAATGCAGTTGGCATCCTGGATCGGAACTACGCCCATCTCATTACCTATTCCTGCATGGATGGGCGTTTGGTTTGCAGTTTTCCCGAACATCGAAACGATTGTGGGGCAATCCCTTGCTGCTCTACTTGTGATCGGATCGTACTACAGCGCTGAATATTTGCGAGTGTGGCGGCCGCGTAGACGCGGCGAGATACCTGCGCAACGGCCTGAATCACCTCCAACTGTTCTGGATTAAAATTATCGAATCAACCAATCGCTCTATTTGTTTTACAACAAATTTACACGGGGGTAATCCTTTCTTCAAAACCTTATCTTACAATGACTACGAGGTGTTGATATGACAATTTCCCGTCGTGATTTTATTAAAACATCCGGCTTGTTTGCCGCATTCACTGCACTCGCGGCCTGCGCGCCACAGACGGTAGCAAAAACGATCACCGGCCATTCATCGGGGAGCGCCAGCGTCGGCATTGTTCCCACAGCTATTGCCACAACTTCGTCAACAACGACAGCGGTTGATCCCTTAACAGTTTTGACGCTCAACCGCATCAGTTTGGGCGCGACACCGGATATGTACAGCCGCGTCAGCCAGATCGGACTTGCCGCGTTCATTGACGAACAACTTCGTCCTGAAAACATCAACGATGACGCGACCGACCAGCTCATGACTAATTTCCCAACCCTGACTATGACGCCGGCCCAACGTTTCCAACTCCCGAAATTCGGACAGCCCATCCAGGAACTCGTCGCCGCCACGATTCTTCGTCAATGGCACAGCCAGCGTCAGCTCAAAGAAGTCATGGTGGATTTCTGGTCGAACCACTTTAACATTTATATTAGCAAGGGTTTATGTCGTGTGTTGAAAACGGATGACGATCTAAATGTAATTCGTCCGAATGCCTTTGCAAAATTTGGCGACATATTGAGCGCATCCGCTCACAGTCCGGCTATGTTATTCTTTTTGGACAATGCTGAAAGTCAGAAAGCCGCGCCCAATGAAAATTATGCGCGTGAGTTAATGGAATTGCATACGATCAGTGTCAACGGCGGTTACACACAGACGGATATCACCAACGTGGCGCGGGCATTCACGGGTTGGACAATCGTCGGCCCAAACAATCCGATTAAGCCGTTTGGGACATATCAGTTCGTGGAGCGAATGCATGATACCGGCGAGAAACAAGTTCTAAGCCTGACCATCCCGGCGGGAGGCGGCGAAGACGATGCCGCCAAGGTGCTGGATATGCTGGCGCACCATCCGATGGCGGCGCAATTCATCAGCACCAAGCTCGCCCGCCACTTCGTTTCCGATAACCCGGATCCGGCGCTGGTCAGCGATTTGGCGAACATCTTTACTCAATCGGACGGCGATACGCCGACGCTCTTGAAGGCCATCTTCCAATCCGACGCGTTCAAGAATTCAGCCGGTCAGAAAATGAAGCGGCCCCTTGAATTTCTGGCATCGGCCCTGCGGTTGACCAATGCAACTCTGACCGGACAATCACAACAGCTAACTCAACATGTAAAACTTCTCGGACAGATTCCGTTCGATTGGCAATTCCCGAATGGCTTTCCCGACGTCGCATCGTTCTGGGCAAATACCAGCGGCTTGCTTGAACGTTGGAATTTTGGCAACCTATTGACCTCCAACAAAATCAACGGCGTGCATGTGGATGTAAATACTTTGACACAAGACGCTCAATCCGCGCAGGACGTGGTGGATGTTTTGAGTCAGCGCTTTATCGGCACAACCTTGCCGGATGATGCGCGCAGTATTTTGTTGGACTTCGCTTCAAGTGGTGATCTGGGTAGCAAGCTTGCCAGCATTGCCGGATTGATCCTCGGCTCGCCGCATTTTCAAGTTCGTTGAATTTTAGATAAGGAGTTTATCAATGGACACAAAACTTTCCCGTCGTGATTTTATGAAGCTCGCTAAAACCGGCATAGGCGGCTGGGCAGTTTCATCTGCCTTGCCATCCTGGATGCCGCGCATGGCTTTTGCACCGGATGGCGTCGAGCCGCCCGGCGATTTATTGGTGGTCATCTTTCAACGCGGCGGCATGGACGGCTTGAATGCTGTCATCCCGCACGGTGATGCGGATTATTATCATCTGCGTACGCAATTGGCAATTGCTG
>PLNY01000264.1 GCA_003141915.1 Anaerolineae bacterium
GCTGAGCAATATCCCAAGGTCGTAGAGGAGATCAATCAGCTAGTCGCCGAGATTGCAAACCTCGTAAGAGAATTGCCGCCAGACCAATTATTGCATCGTGGTTGGGGTGAAATGGCAGCAAAACACCTTAAGATTAAGTCCGACTCTGAGCAAGGCACCAAAGAGCTCTTATCAATCCGCATGATTGACTACATTCAGAGTGTTATTGCCGCGATTGAACCGTCCGCTACTCAGCGTCAAGAAATCACAGAGGTAGAATGGCAAACGCTCAATGACAAAGTCGCAACGCTCTTCGAAACAGTTAGTTTCCATTACCAGATTTGTCGGAGAGCGAGTCAAAAAGCCAACGATCCAAATGTGAATGATGATTTTGAGGAATGCAAATTCAAGGCACAATCATATTGGTGCAATATCAGAGGGCGTCGACACCAAGTTCACGAACCGATGTATCTAAGAGACATGTTTCTTCCTCATTCCGACGTGCTCAAAGAGATCTTTGGCATAACTAGCGAAGAATTTGTCGAAGGGATCACGCAAATCTGGCGTAGTTTGACATTCGGTCTTCAAGAAGCGGCTGCGTCGTCAATGCAACTCTACACTGATGTATTAAAAGCAATCGACGCTAAAATCACGACGCGGTCATCTGCGACGAAGGCAGAACTTTCACAGATGATCGCGGAGGTGGTCCGAGAAAAGGGATGGGAGCAAAGAAAGACCGCCGCCTTTGGCCGCTTCTTGGGTATGGATCTTTTTGACGTGCAAAAAACCACAGCTCTGCCTGAGCAATTGTTGCAGGAACTGACGTGGTCGCCAGGCCAAGAGAAGGAATTCTTTGCGCCGGGAGAATTCTGCGGATGGCCGCTCCGCATCTGGCCAGTTTTCAAACGCCCTTTCATTCGACTGAACAACCGTTACTATTGTTTCGACCTCTACAGTCTCTTCGACAATCTATATCGGGTCATGCAGCGCATTATCTTCAGGCTCAAGCCTAATTATCGGGAGGCTTGGAAATTGATTCAACAGAAACAATCTGAGAATTTGCCCATCCAATACGTTCAGCGCATTCTGCCTGGTGCCTGCGTTTGGCAAGCGGTTTATTACCAGGTGCATGTTGCGTCTGGGAAGGGTGAATGGTGTGAATGTGACGGATTGCTTGTGTATNNTACTGATTTCCCAGCCTACATTGAATCCATCAGGAATCTTGTTTTAAAGCCAGCGACCCAAGGCGCAAGATTTCTCGATTACCTAAGCAGCAGCCAAACCGTTCCGATATTCAATAGTCAGCATCAGCAAGTCGCAGAACTGCAGCGTGGCAAATTCCGACGTAATACTATTTGCGCGATAACTCTGGACCCATTCACAGAACTCGCAGCACAGGTCCAGCATTTATCAAAAATCGGAGTGGATGTAGGTCCCAATCCGGTGTGGGCACTTTCGGTGGATGACCTTCGTGTTTATGCGGATATATTTGAGAACCCGCTCATATTCCTGCATTTCGTGGAGCAACGCATGATCGCGTGCCAATCAGGCGTTGTCCGCGTTGAGGATGAGATTGACCATCTCGGCCTTTATTTGGAACACAATTGCTACGTGTTCCATGCTAAGAAGATGCAAGTAAAACCAGACGCGAGGGTGACGTTTACCGGATATCGCTTTTCAGTTGATAAGTTCTTCGCCGCCAGGCTGTGTGAGCCAGCGACGCCATGCCCACTAAAACAGAAAATGCCTCGTCGATTGCTTGAAATTGTAGAGTTCTTGGCTCGCAGTGATATCACAGGGCGCGCTCAAATGGTGGGTTTTCTTTTGGATCTTTCAGGTGACTGGCGCGATGTTCTTTCAAAAAACATCGACGAGGAATTAGTTCGCCAAGCAATTACGCGACGGCCAAAGCCCTTCTCCTCTCACGGCGGGGTAGATTTCACTGTATTTTGCTGGACGGTTTTCTCCATCCCACGCAACACAGACCAGGCTTTGGCTCACACACGCACCGTTCTGCTTGTCAATGGAGACCAAAGTCGCATTCTCTTGGAGTTGGTCTCCGGGGCAGGCAATGTGCTGCAAGGCGTTTCTTGGCCGTGGGTAGCCAAGGCGGGAATTCCGCTGCCCCTGCTACCGCAATTGGAATTGGATGCGGCCGAATTGCGACGAACGCGCGTTGCGAAAGCACAACAATTGGGAGTTGGGAGGAACGACCCCTGCCCATGCGGCAGCACGAAAAAGTATAAAAAGTGTTGTCTTGGACGGTAGAGTGATAGGAGCTTCTCAGCAGAGTTTAATCTAAAGCCGGCTGACCCCGAATATTGTCTGGGCCATAAGCTTTTCACCGATGGTTACATTCAGTTTCCCACCTGCTTTTGCTTCAAGCATTGGTCTAGATGTTGCGAGGACAGGAAAGTCCCAAAGCGTACGAATCCAGGCCATAGTATTCAAGCTGCGGACCTGTTGGACTTATTTTCAAGCCTTTCTGCCACAGTTCGCTCCAAAATGGCCAGTCCCTTCCATCCCCTCT
>PLNY01000154.1 GCA_003141915.1 Anaerolineae bacterium
ACTCCGACTTGTTGACGTCTCCTAACTTTGCACACGCAGCAATGCAGGTCATCCGCGTAAAACGCAACTTCATCTCATGAGCCATAAATTTACCCAACCGGCAAAGCCCCATGTAGTTTCCGTATGCCTTTTCAAAAATATGCTGCGTCGCGTAAAAACCAGTTACGGCCAAACCGTCAGCGCCATTGGCACCCAGAGGCGTAAAACAAACCTGATGCAAACAAGGAAATCCCAATCGCCGGCCATCGGTATGATCGTGCCGGGGGTCAAACACCGAAAGCTGGAGAGCACTGTGGCGGTGATTTTGTTTATGCCATGTTGTGATCACATGCTCCAACTGATTTATGGGATTGTCACCATTTTCAAAAGCAATCAGACGTTGGAAGTATGTTCCCCGGTTATTGGCGGCACATTTTTTGACTCGCGGCCAGGTATGCACCATGTATCTTTGATAAAGGAGTGCCCGTTCGCGGGCTGGATTCCAAAGCGATTCTGGAAAAATCGTGTTAGCTACCGTGTTACATGAGGTTCTGTGGTTGGACAAAGCTTCGTCCAGCACCCGCCTGATCGGAAGATTTTCCTCGACCATGCTGTCATTGATGCCATCAACTGAAACAATTAAAGGCTTTATCTCCGAACACCCTGGCTGCATCAGCGTCAAAAACGCCTCGGCCCAAGCAACGGATAGATTATTTGATTCGATTGGACTATTCATTTGCTTCCTCTTCAAAGTGCCGATAGATGCTGCGCCCAACATAAGATTGACGGCTGACACGGACAAAGCTGGCCCAATCCGTCGCTGAATCTGAAAGTCGGCCTCGTCCTGGTTGGACGGCTTCATAAAGTCCGCCTTTATTGGTCTGCTCGATCTTTGTCAAACAACTGCCTTCGCTGATGGCATCAGCCGGGGTTAGAATAAAATCTCCAACTTCCAAATCAACCGCTCTTGCCCTCCAAAAAGTGTCCACCATCACCAGTTGCCGTTTGGGATCAGAAATAAATGCCGAACGTATATCTTTGAGCGGTATGTTCGTCAACTTTTCGGATTGCTGTCTTGTCATCAATTCCATGATGGCCATGTGTTGAATCAGGGCGGTATATGTCACGCCGAACAGGTTTGATATTCTGTAAATTTGCTCCGGGCTGGACTGCGCCGGCTTCCAACCTCTCGCCTTGAACGCATTACACACGGCAAGCTTGGGCATCAAGAGGAAGCCGGCAAAAGTCTGCGCCATAAACTCCTCTGGTTCAAACCTGGGGGACTCGGAATTGTCAGAACGTAATTCGTCCACCCTCGTCCCATGTCCAAACATATGGTGTCCCAGTTCATGACCGCAGGTATAAACACGTCGGCCAGCAGGTCTCTCCGAGCCGATAATTATCGCCGGTTGGGGAGAGTTTGAATACATCCCCTCAAGGCTTGGAATATCCGCGAACCAAACCCCGATGTTGAGCTCTTCAGCCAGATCGTAAATGCAAATCGGGTTGACGAAATTTTCCTTGGTTTTACGAATTTCAAGGGCGGCAGCCAGTGCCTTTCGCGCTAGGTCTTTCCGGGTTAACATTATTCACCCTCCGGCGCCTTGAGGGCTTGAAGAAGCGCTAGAACTTTCTCCAAGTCGTTGTTTTTTAGTTTTGCCAGTTCTCGCGCCGCCAATTGAATCCTGTCATTTGCACCACTAGCAGAATCAGTATTTGTGCAGCCAAGCCAATCAAGACTGACACCATAAATCTCGGCCAGCTTGGCCAGTTCTGTCGCAGTAACATTTCGCCTTCCAGCTTCTGCCTCGGAAATTGAAGGGCGATGTAGATTTAAGATTTTAGCAACTTGAGCTTGGGACAATCCTGCCTGTTTGCGGGCAAGTGCCAATCTCGATGCTATGGCATCCTTTTTTTTCTGGTCGTTATCCATAATTAATTCTATTTGCAGAGTTCCACGAGACGGTCAACGATCTCTCCAACGGTTAAAGCCCGACGCGCGTCCTTGGAGACAAATACATTGATCTCGCCTTTGGGAGATTTGAATTCACATTTCAATTTTACACTCATAAGGAAAGTGGTTTCTACCCCGCTCAGGCTGTCGAAATGCGCCAAATCATTTATGGGGCAGGTGTTTTGATCAATTGGCACAGGGGCATGCCCGCTCAGTTCTTGAACTTCGCGTATTGCTTCCATCAACTCACGCTCGATGCTGTTCCTGTCCATAAATGTAAGAATATATTACCACATGTCGGCAGCGCGTCAACTGTATTTTTTATGATTCTGCATTGGTCAAGCAGGGACGAATTTTCTAGGAAAGTCGCACGGAATTTCCGCCCTTCGCAGAAACTTCCCCGCATCAATTCCCCCGTGCCGGACTCCGCCTTGAAACGGTGAAGATTCTGCTCGCCCATCGGCGCTCCCTCGTGAGCTTTATTTCGCTTCGTTTCGCAGGCTTCACTTTCGCTGCATAAACATCACGAGCGAGCCATATTGTCGGGGGCGACTTCCGCCCCTACTC
>PLNY01000184.1 GCA_003141915.1 Anaerolineae bacterium
AGTTTTTGAAACTTCGGAAGTCTATTTTGTTAGCTCTGCTAAATCCTTTGCGATCAAATCAGGCTTGGGCTTCCATGCCTTCGCCTGCTCAGGCGTGGTCACACCGGATAGCACCAGCGCGGTGCGCGCCTTCACCGCCTGTCCGCCTGCGATGTCGGTTTCGAGTCTGTCGCCAATGACCAGCACTTCATCTTTGGTCAGCCCCATGCGCTCCATGGCAATAACCATCATGAAGGGTGAGGGCTTGCCAATGACGGTTGCTTTTACATCCGTTGCGGTCTCGAGCGCGGCAAGGATCGAACCCGCGCCGGGGATCAATCCGTCCGGTGTGGGGAATGACCGGTCAGCGTTCGTGGCATAGAGCGGCACGCCCGAACGNNTATTTGGGGGGAGAAGGAGGGAGGCCAGTACCTGCGCCGTCGCCTCCGACGAATTGACGATTTGCCACGGCTCGAGCGTCACGCCAAAGCCGCGCAGTTTCTCAAGATACTCATTCACGGTTTTGGATGCGTTGTTGGTGGCGAGTGTCACTTTGAGGCCGCGTGATTGGATGCGGTCGAAGATGGCAGGCAAGTCGCCAATCGGCGTGTCGTCTTTCCAGAGCACGCCATCCATGTCGAGAATAAGTCCACGCACAGGAGGGGAGAGTTTATCAAGCATAAGTTCCGTTTAGGCTTCAGCAACTCACGTTGCTGAAGTAGGCGATGTGTGCTTGAAGCACACTCGCCTGATTATTTGAACTTCTTTACCAAATATTCCAGCACCGGACCATCCATCCAGCCTGCTTTGGGGTCGGCGCGCTCTTCGAAGTTTTCGTTGGCGATGAAAGCAGCGAATGCCTGACGGGTGGCGTCATCATATTCGCCGCTGGTCGGTGTGTAATAGCCCAGTCCCTTCATGATCCTTTGTATTTCCTTGACCGCCTTGCCTTCCAGCTTCACTCTCTCCGATTTTGGACTCTTGTCAAAATACAAATGATGCAATTCCAGCAATTCGCCAAGCTGTGGAATGGGATGGAGATTGTCGTCCACGCGATAATCCAGCCAGCGATCGTTATAGCCGCCGTATCCGCCTTTTGGCTTGACCACAATCAGCGCGGCTGATTGCTTTCCGCGGCGGTCGCCTCCGGCGCGGTTGCCCGCATCCAGCGCGGCGAAGAGGCGCTCCGGCAATTGACCTTTGGTATCGAGAAAGGCGTGTTCCATTTTATTGATAACTTCCGCCCCCGTCAGGATATTTCCTTGAATGGCATAACCGGGGCCGTTGAGTCCACCGGCCCAATCCACGCAGGATTTTCCGGTGAACGTTGCCGAGCCGCCTTTTGAATCCACCAAGCCCACCTGGCGTTGTTCGCGCTCATGATCCTGAGCGAGGAGTTTCGACAATGTCTCTTCTGCTGAAAGACCACTTGCCATCATCTCGAGTCCGCGCGGGCCGAAAGACGTGTTGGCCAACGACTGAGTTGCCACTACGCCCGCTTTGGCACGCGCCCATGGCACTACTGCGCCCACGGCAGGAAACCTGGATGCGACCGCAACTCCCCATGCCCGCTCCCTCATATCGCAGGCCACAATGGAGAAGGTAGATAGATGTAACATTTGTCCGATTATAAACACAATACGAGCGGGTTCTCTCACGGAATGTTTCACCGAAGAAACCCGCCCGTTGCTTTTTTACAAGCAGATTATGCTTTTGCCTTTTGCTTTTCAGGCGCTTCGAGAACCTGATCCACCAACCCGTAATCCACCGCCGCTTTGGCATCGAGATAAAAATCCCGATCCGTATCGCGCTCGATGACTTCCAGCGGCTGACCCGTCGCTTTAGCAAGAATTCCGTTCAGCAACGCTCTTTGTTTCAAGATTTGTTTGGCCGCAATTTCGATATCGCTGGCTTGTCCCTGCGCGCCGCCCAATGGTTGGTGCATATGAATGGTGGCATGGGGCAGGGCAAAGCGTCGGCCTTTGGTGCCGGCGGTCAATAAGACAGTCCCGAATGAAGCGGTGACCCCCACTGCCACCGTGCTGATCGGATTCGAGATCATTTTCATCGTATCGTAAATTGCGAAACCCGCGTAAACTTGTCCGCCGGGCGAATTGATGTACATCTGAATTTCCTTTTCAGGATCCTCATGATTCAGGAATAGCAGCTGCGCCACGATCACATTCGCAACCTGATCGTCAATCGGCGTGCCGAGGAAAATGATTCGCTCTTTGAGCAGTAACGAATAAATGTCATATGCACGCTCGCCGCGTCCTGATGTTTCCACGACCATTGGAACAACGTCGTTTATATTTGGAATATTCATATCATCCTCACTTTTTACTGGTTGACTTCTTCGCAGTTGATTTGCTTGTCTTCTTGGATGCGCCAGACTTTGAACTCTTACCTGCGCTCTTGGCGGAAGGCTTCGCTTCTTTTTTCACTGACTTTTTAGCGGGTTCCTTTTTCGCTGGCTTGGACTTAACTTCAGGCTCTACCGCTTCAGTCTCTGCCACAGGTGCTTCGGGCTTCGGCTCCGGTTTATATTCACCGGTGGCAATCGCCTTCAACTTCTCAAGCGTTCGCCGCGTCAGCAGACGATTGGCGGATTCCATTGCAACGGCTTCCGCCACGCGCTGTTGTCCCTGCTTGCCACCGCGAATCTTATTAACATCGACGCCTTGCATTTGCAGATCAATCAGTGTGTTATTGAACTCCTGGTCGAGGGCTTCATTATCCACTTCGATCTTTTCCTGGCGGGATATTTCGTCCATAATCAAGGAGCGTTCAAGGCGTTTCTTTGCGACCGGCTTGGCTTCCTCTTCAAAGAATTTTGTCGCATCGGTATTCCGCATTTTATAATACGTATCAAGGTCAAGTTTCTGCTGTGCAAGCCGCTGACGCAAATCTTCCACCACATGTTCTGCTTCGTGGTTGAGAGTTTGGGATGCGTATTTTATTGTCGCTCCTTCTTTGATTTTGTCAACAATTTGAGCATAATACCCGTCATCGTATTCGGCACGAGCGCGGGCTTCGATATCTTTGGTCAAGGCTTCTTTGAGCGCGTCGAGCGATTCGTATTGTTGACCCATCATTTTGGCAAAGTCATCGTTCAATTCCGGCAAGGTCATCGAGCGGACGGTTTTGATGGTTGCTTCGATATCAACCTTTTGACCGGCCAACGTCTCATCGGAATCATCTTCAGCGAATTCGTGACTGATCGTTTTTGCATCACCTGCTTTCAGTCCAAGCAGTTGATGCGCAAAACCAACAAAGGGGAATTCAAGCTCGCGGTCCTCCTTGCGGACCATGGTGGCAAATCCGGCACGCGTCAAAGATTCCTTTTCAGATTTCAAATCAAGGAGTATGTAATCGCCTTCCTGTATCTCGCGCTCGACCGTCTCGGTCGTTCCGTACATTTGCTGTAACTCTTCGAGAGCCTGATCCAGTTTCTCTTGGCCGGGCGCGGTGAATTCATAAGGAAGGCGAACCGATTGGTAATCACCCAAATTCACTTCGGGCATCAGCGGAACTTTGAAGGTTAACTTGGGAAGATCAGTTTCTTCCACTTTATCAAGCTTTTCAAGTGTGCCGGGCGCGGCGGGATTTATCTCCGCTTCTTTTAACATTGCCGGATAAACCTCATCCACCAAAAGGTCAACGGCTTGTTCGTAGATGGCTTCGTCGCTGTAATAATGGCGGATGATTTCATACGGAGCCTTGCCCGGACGAAAGCCGGGAATTTTTCCGCGTTCGGCTAGTTTGCGCGCTGCGCGGCGCTTCGCCGCCTCGAGCTGATCCGGTTCAACATCAACGACAACT
>PLNY01000373.1 GCA_003141915.1 Anaerolineae bacterium
TTTATTCAACTCCTGCATTTCCCAATCGTACTCATTGGGTTAACGATGGGGGCGGCATTGGAATTGATCCTGTTTGGTGTTGCCATTCACAACAATGTAACTCATATCCCCATGGTGGTATCCGATCAAAGTCGGAGCTATGCGAGCCAGTCGTATCTGACGGCTTTCACAGACTCATCTGATTTTGATATCGTCGGCATGGTTCCCGATCAGGCAGGCGTGATCCGCGCGATTGATAGCGGGCAAGCCAGCATCGGCTTGGTGATTCCCGTAGATTTTGCGACCCGCGTCCAGCAGAAAGATGCGAATGTTCTACTGGTGGTGGATGGCTCAGATTCATTTGATGCCCAGTCTGCGTACGGCAATGCTGCGGCGATTTCACAGCAATATGCCGTCAGCCTTACTGATCAGCAGCTTAGTCCTTTGGATGCCCATATCCAAATCCTTTACAACCCCGACTTGGAGGATCTGTGGTTTATCGTACCCGGTTTTGGCGCATTTCTTTTGTATGGCATTGCGCTNNTTCGCCATCGTGCGTGAACGGGAAGCGGGAACCATCGAAGCACTGTTGGTTACGCCCATCCGTCCGATTGAATTGATGCTGGGCAAGATGATTCCAAATCTATGTGTTGCCATCTTCAATTTGGCGCTGACCTTTTCCGTTGGAATGTTGATCTTCGGCGTTCCATTCCGTGGCAGTCTTCTTTTATTCTCGGCGTTAGCCAGCCTGTTTGCAATTGGCAGTCTTGGTCTGGGTTTGGCAATTTCTTCCGTTTCTCAGAGTCAGGTGCAGGCGAATCAATTGGCGTCCTTGATGAATATTGCCGTGATGTTCCTGAGCGGTTTCATGTTTCCTGCCTACGGACTCCCGTTGATTCTGCGTGCCTTTGGTTACATCATGCCCATGACCTTTTTTCTCCCGATTGTAAATGGCATTATCACAAAAGGAGTTGGGTTGAATGACCTATGGACTCCGGTGCTGTCTTTGGTTGCGTTGACGGTGATCATCTTTTATTTTAGTGCGCGTTCTTTCAGACAAAATTTAGATTGAAGGAGATCAAATGCAATTTGATTTTCAGCGTTTAGGCGCGCTCATGCGAAAAGAAACCATTCAGATTTTGCGTGACCGGCGCTTCATCATGCTCTTTCTGGGTCTAACCTTCGTCCAGCTATTTGTTTACTCTTATGCCGCCTCTCGAACGGTTTATCATCTCCCGATGGCGGTGGTGGATCAAAGTCAAGATCCAACCAGCCGCTCATTCGTGCAGGCGCTGGTCAACTCACAGTATTTCGATGCGACGATGTACTTGGACGATCAATCACAGGCGAAGCAGGCGATTGATAAAAGTCAAGTAAAAGCCGCGTTGATTATTCCGCCTCATTTCGCTGCCAGTGTGGATCAACATTCCGCGAATTTTCTGATGCTGTTGGATGGCTCGGATCAATTCGCCGTCCGATCCGGATATAGCGCCGCAGGTTTGGTGGCGCAAAATTTTGGGTTGCAGATGTCCGCGGAAAGCGTTGCACTTACTGGGGCCATGCCTTCATTGAGCGACTCCCTGCCAATTAATACGTCAACTCAAATCCTTTATAACCCGGATCTGAATGATAAATGGTTTGTCATTCCAGGCATCATCGGAATGATTTTGCAGACTCTGGCAATTGAGCAAGCTGCCATATTTCTGGTGCGGGATCGCGAATGGGGGACAATGGAGCAAATTCTGGCCACGCCCGTCCGCCAGTTGGAATTGATCCTTAGCAAAATGATTCCATTGTCCATTTTGTGTTTGCTGGCATTTGGGATCAGTGTGGGATTGGGAATTTTCTGGTTTGGAGTTCCGTTCCACGGGAATCTGTTCCTGTACTTTTGGCTGGCTCTGCTCTTCCTGGCGTCATGCCTGGGACTTGGATTGGTCATTTCAACGCGAGCCACCACACAGTTCGAGGCGGAAACGTCCAGCATGATCTTTATGCTATTCGGTTTGCTGTTGACCGGTCTCTTTTATCCAAGAACAGGTATGCCGCTGATTCCTCAATTGATTGGAGACATTGCTCCATTAACGTATTTCATCCGCATCTCGCGCGGCATTTATATGAAAGGTGTCGGATTAAGTTTTGTGTGGGGCGATGCTTTGATCCTTGTCATCTATACTCTGATTGTTGTCGGTATTTCATCCAAGACATTTAAGATGCGACTCGATTGATGAAGGTAGAGAATGAATCAATTTGCTATATCAGCCACGAATCTTGTGAAAGAATTTAAAGCTAATAAGCATGTCGTCACAGCAATCAACGGACTTTCGTTGCAAGTTGCACCAGGTGAAACATACGGATTGATTGGTCCGGATGGAGCTGGAAAGACAACGACCACGCGCGTGATCCTGGGTTTGCTGTCCAGAACAAGCGGCGAAAGCAGTGTGCTTGGATTCGATTCCATGAATGACATGTATGAAATCCGCAAACGGGTTGGCTATATTGCCCAACAATTTTCCTTGCCTCCACCCTTGACAGTCATGGAAAACATGCTCTTCTTTGCCGGTATTCATTCCGTGAGTAGTGAACAACAGAAGAAACGAATCCCAGAGTTGTTGGCATTTGCCGGCTTGAGCGAATTTATGAATCGCTTGGCGGGAAAGTTATCGGGCGGGATGAAGAAAAAGTTGGCGCTCGCTTGCAGTCTGATTCATGAACCGCAGGTGGTCATGTTGGATGAGCCGACTCTGGGAGTTGATCCGGTCAGCCGCAGGGAGTTCTGGAATCTTTTGGGAAATCTCCGGGCGGAGCGCGGCTTGACGATTTTTGTATGCACGCATTACATGGATGAAGCCGAACGTTGTACGCGGGTTGGATTGATGTATGAGGGCAAGCTCATTGTGGACGATTCGCCTGCCAACATCAAGCGGATCATTCCCGGCCACGTGCTGGAATTTATGCCTTCTGATTTTGCTGCGGCACGCAAGCTTTGCAATGAAATGGATGGCGTATTGGAAGTTCAAACTTATGGCGATAAACTGCATGTCTTTGTAGGTGATGTTGCTAAACGGAAACCACAAATCGAAGCAGCGCTGGCTTCACAAGGAATCACACATGACAATTTGCGAGAAATCGAAGTTCGCATGGAAGAAGCGTTTATTAGTTTGATTCGCCGTCAGAAAGAAAGTGTTGAGCAGGATGGAATGCTGACCCAAAAGTCTGAAATGAGCGGAGAGATTTGATGAGTGCAGAATTATTTGTGACGCAGAGTCAAGTGACTCCGATCCTCGTGCAAAACCTGACCAGGCGTTTTGGAGCATTCACCGCGGTGGATGATGTCAGTTTTAGTGTGCAAGCGGGTGAAGTATTTGGCTGGCTCGGTCCGAACGGAGCTGGTAAAACAACCACCATCCGAATGTTGCTCGGTTTGATCAAGCCAAGCTCCGGCAGCGCATTCGTATCGGGTTTTAATTCCGCGACACAAACCAAACTTGTCCATGCTCATGTGGGATATATGTCGCAACAATTCACTTTGTACAACGATCTGACCGCCATGCAGAATATCCGTTTCTATGGCGGCGTTCATGGTTTGTCTTCGGATGAGTTGCGTCAACGCATTTCGGAGATTATCCAAATGGCAGGATTGGTTGGGCGTGAGAATACGCTGACCGGCAGTTTATCTGGCGGATGGAAACAACGACTCGCATTGGGCTGCGCTATTGTTCATCATCCGAAAGTTGTTTTTCTCGATGAACCTACAGCCGGAGTTGATCCAATCAGCCGACGCCAATTCTGGGAATTGATTTATCAGATGGCGAAAGACGGCGTGACTGTATTGGTGACGACTCATTACATGGATGAAGCGGAGTTGTGCCAGCGCGTGGGCTTTATCAGTGCCGGACGATTGGTGGCTCTTGATTCCGTCAGCCAACTCAAACTGACTCAGATGCGCGGTCAGGTGCTGGAGATCAATGTTTCTGATCCCGAAAAAGCGGTGCGAATATTGAAAGCCGCCCAACAGAGTCACCAGGTTCCGCTCGATGAAGTAGCTTTATATGGCGCGCAAATCCACGCCGTGGTGCCGGATGCTCAAGAATATAATGACGCTATTCAACGATTGCTTACACAAGATAATATTCGCGTCAATTCAATCGAATGGATCGCTCCAACGCTGGAGGATGTTTTTATTTCATCGGTCAAGGCGCGAGTCGATGCAAATTAACTGCATTTAATCGGTTATCGTGATGATACAATTATCCAATATATGCGTATAAATTTAAAGTAATCATGGAACGTGTATTCACTTATCTACGACAATATAGCCATGAGACTTTCTCATCGCTGTATGTTCGCAATTACCGTTTATATTACATCGGACAGATCATTTCCACTTCAGGCACCTTCATGCAGACGGTTGCCCAAGCTTGGCTGGTGCTTAAGCTCACGAATTCAGGAACCGCTTTGGGTATTACTGCAGCCCTTCAGTATGTGCCAATACTAATCCTAGGACCATATGGCGGCGTTATTGCCGACCGCTTTCCCAAACGAAAAATCCTTTTCTTTACCCAATCCATATCCGGAATCCTAGCGTTGATCTTAGGCACACTGGTCGTGACGGGCCTCGTGAAGGTCTGGATGGTTGATCTCCTGGCCTTTAGTCTGGGGACGGTCAATATCTTCGATAATCCCACACGCCAGACCTTCTACATGGAACTGGTTGGTCCCGATCACCTTCGGAATGCGGTTACGCTGTATTCGACGCTGGTCAACTTGGCGCGCATTATCGGGCCGGCCATCGGCGCGGCGGTGATTGCCGTCTTTGGCCTGGCGCCCTGTTTCATCATTAATGGGATTTCTTATGTCGCCGTGGTGATTATGCTCGGCATGATGCGCGTCAATGAACTCATCATCACGCCGCCTANNACTCGGTTCCACCTTATTGATGATGGCAATCATCGGTACGCTCACGTATGAATTCCAAGTCAGCCTGCCGTTGATCGCCCAATTTACTTTTAAAGGGGATGCCAGCAGCTACGCTTTCCTGACCGCTTCCATGGGACTGGGAGCGGCTCTCGGAGGAATTGCCTTCGCCAGCCGTAAAGGCATCACTCCATCCAAACTGATCAGTGCATCGCTGTTCTTCGGATTGTTCGTTCTGACGGCGGCCTTTATGCCGAGTTTACTGGTTACATGTTTGGTAATGGTCGTGGTTGGGATCTGCTCCATCAACTTCTCATCGCTTGGCAACAGCATCCTGCAGTTGGAGAGTTCGCCGCAAATGCGCGGCCGGGTTATGTCATTCTGGTCGGTGGCTTTTCTTGGCTCTACTACTATAGGCGGACCCATCGTCGGCTGGTTTGCAGAAGTCGTCGGAGCGCGCTGGGGTTTGGCATTAGGCGGCTTGGCTGCTCTGGTCGCTGCCGCTTTGGGGGCAGTTACCTTGCGCAACGTGCAAACTGGTAAAATGATTATGGATGGGCCTGAGAAAAAGTCAGCCTGATTGTATTCTATGCTGGGACAGGGGATTAGGAACCGTAGGAGCGTAACAGGAGTTGTGATCTTCGGTTAACTCGAGTTAAAATCTGTTCAGCACATTTGGTTATGCCGCCGCGGCCGCTCTCTGAGCAGTTTGTAGCTCAACAAAGATTCTGATAATATTGCTTCACCATGCCATCCATCACTCCTCAACTTATCGAAGCCTTCCCCTTCTCCCAATACGCCGACCCGCAATCCATCCAGCGTGGACGCGCCTACTACAAAGATGGGCGTGTCTGGGAGGTGAGTCTATTTGAAAACAACAGCAGGGCAGTTTGCGAAGTGAATGGCGATTTGGGCGAATACACCGTCGAGATTTCCGCGGATAAAACATCAGGGGAATTGACTTTCGACTGCGACTGCCCCTACGCCGACGATGGCAACTTCTGCAAGCACATGGTTGCGTCAGCGCTCGAACTCAAAGATTATCTTAATGAAGAAATAGATGATTTCGATGAGGATGAAGACCTTGTTCTCGCTCTGCCGCAAGCCTCTCTAAACTGGCAGAAGAAACTCGGCGAAACACTCGCCATCATGCCGCGCAAAATATCTTCACCCAACTTGCGCCGCTATGTCGCGCTTGTGATCTTGGAACGTTCGCGCATGGGTATCTATGGCTACGGAAGCGCATATCGTGGAAACTATTCGTATTCCCTCACTCCGTTCATCATCAAAGAAAACGAATGGTACGGTCTCACGAACGGCGAGAAAAAATCCTCGCAGGAAATCGATAAATTTTTAGAGACAAACCAAAAATGGATCAAGGTGGGCGAGAGAATGTTTCAGCAGATGAATCCCGCCGGCTGTCTCAACTTAAACCCGGATGCGATTTCCGTATTGGAGATCCTTTCCTACGCGATGCGCACGTACGGTATCGGCACAAACAACATGCCCATGTTCCTGTCCACGCTGTCAAGACTTGAAGTCCCGGTTTTCCTAGGCAGTGTGTACCCTGCAAAAATAGAACGCCGCGTTCACATCCTGCCCAATTCTGTAGAAATAAAAATTGATATGCAAAGCGATGAAAGCAAACTTGTTCTGCAAGCGGGCTACGAACAAGATGGAGATTTCAACCATATCCATAATCGGGTTGAGACGATTTCCGTTAATCCAGCCTGGGTCATGATGGATAATCGCATCGCACAAATTAGCAACGCACAGGCGCTTTCCATTCTCACATCGTTTCCTATCGAGATTCCCGCGCAACAGGTCGAAATTTTTCGCGAACAATATTTTGCGCGCATCGCTCAAACATTGCCCGTCAAAAGCGACCTTGTCCACTGGAGCAATATAAAAGCCGAGCCTGTTCCGCGTTTATATCTTCACGATGATAAGGATAATATTTTGCGCGCCGATTTGCGTTTCGGTTACGGCGAACACGAACTGCCGCTTGGCAAGGAAGAAACATACTCAGTTGAAACTGTTCCCGATTCATGGGATTTGATTCGCGTCCATCGTCAACTCGAACGCGAACAGCATTTTTATCAACTGCTCGCCGATCCCGCGTACCGCCTCAAGCGCGCAGGTACGGGACATCCCTTCGGCACGTTCGAACTGCGTGCCCGCGCCCATCCTTTTGATTTTCTTTTACATTCCATTCCGCAACTCACGCAAGCGGGTTTTGAAATTTACGGCGAAGATAACCTCAAACTTGGCAGGATCAATCGCGCCACCGCCACCCTGCGCGTCAACATCACATCGGGTATTGATTGGTTCGATCTCAAAACCTTCGTTGAATTTGGCGATCAGCAAATTTCATTTCACGATGTCCGCAAGGCGCTCAAGCGCGGCGAGCATTACATCAAACTCGCCGATGGTTCGGTGGGACAAATTCCCGAAGAGTGGCTGGAGAAATACAAACATCTATGGAATCTGGCGGAGGAAACTGAAGACGGATTCCGCGTCAGTGACTTTCATCTGCCGCTGCTTGATTCCCTGCTCGAAGAGAATACCACGCTTCAAACACCCCTGGAACTGATTCAACGCCGCGAGCGTTTTCGCCACTTTGAGCGGATTACGCCCCAACCGCTTCCTACAGGTTTCACTGGCGAATTGCGTCCCTACCAGAAACACGGCTTCGATTGGATGCACTTCCTTAAGGAATACAGATTCGGCGGCATCCTCGCAGACGATATGGGGCTTGGAAAAACGGTTCAGGCGCTGGCTTATCTCCAATCGCAACAGGAACAGGCTCAGGTCCAGAATGCGGCGTTGCTTGTCGTCCCTAAAAGTTTAATTGCCAACTGGCAAAGGGAGTCCGAAAAATTCACACCCAGTTTGCGCTTCCTGGAATATATGGGAAATTTCCGCAACAAAGATACGGCCGCCTTCGACGATTATGATGTGGTGTTGACCACCTACGGCACAATGTTGCGCGACATCGAAATTTTGCGTGAATATAAATTCAGCCATATTATTTTGGATGAATCACAAGCCATAAAAAATCCGCTGGCAAAGAGCGCCAAAGCGGCGCGGCTCCTACACGGCGAACATCGCATCGTGATGACGGGCACGCCTGTTGAAAATAACACCTTTGAGCTGTGGTCGCAATTTGCGTTTTTGAATCCTGGCTTGCTGGGAAGCATGGATTATTTCAAGCATGAGTTTGCCAACCCCATTGAAAGCGGCGGGGATGAGCGGGCCGCCGCCATCTTGCGAAGCTTGGTCTATCCGTTCATTCTGCGCCGCACCAAAGAACAGGTCGCGCCGGAACTGCCGCCGCGCACTGAACGCATTATCTACATCGATATGGACTCGGCGCAGAAAAAGTTTTACAGCCAAACCCGCGAAAAATATCGCGCCGAATTATTGGGCTTGATCGAAAGCGAAGGCATGAATGACGCACGCTTCAAAATATTGGAAGGCCTGTTGCGGCTGAGACAAATTGCCATTCATCCCGCGCTGGTGGATAAAAACTATAAAGGCGAATCTCCCAAGTTTGAAGTTTTGCTCGAAACCTTGGAAACCTTGCAAGCCGAGAATCACAAGGCGTTGATCTTCTCACAATTTGTAGAGACGCTCAAACTCGTAAAACATGAATTGGACAAGCGCAAAATCAAATATGTTTATCTCGACGGCAAGACGCAAAATCGCCAATCCAAAGTGGATGAATTTCAAAACAATGATTCCATGCCATTCTTCCTCATCAGCCTGAAAGCGGGCGGCGTGGGTTTGAACCTGACTGCCGCCGATTACGTCATCCACCTCGATCCCTGGTGGAATCCTGCCGTCGAAATGCAGGCCAGCGACCGTGCCCACCGCATCGGGCAGGACAAGCCTGTGTTCATTTATAAAATCATCGCGCGCGATACGGTGGAGGAAAAGATTTTGCAATTGCAGGAGAAGAAGCGCGCGCTGGTCAAAAGCCTGATCGCTACTGAGTCCAGTTTCTTCAAGTCGTTGACAAAGGATGATGTAAAGATGTTGTTTGAATAGCCTCTGCTCGCGGGCAGTGTGATCGTAGCCGCCCTTTTTCAATTGTTCAATCACGGCTCTGGCAGGGATGGTGTGCCTACCTACGGAAAGGCGGTCCCGACGGGATTCGAACCCGCGATCTCGGCCTTGACAGGGCCGCATGTTTGGCCGCTACACCACGGGACCATTAGCGCGCAGTAGTTTATCACACGGATAGGTGCGCGTCAAGCGAAAAGCGGTTTTGCGCCGTATCCGGATTACTGTCCGCTAATTCGTAAGGTCTTACTTTTTTCTAAGCGGCGCAGGCACATTCATTCAACTTGACAGGGTTTTGCCGTGTGCTAAAATAGTCTTATTACTTCTCAGATAACACCGCAAACGAACAAGGTGTTTTCATAAAGACATGGAGGGTTGTTTTGACCAAGAATCGTACACAACAAATGGTGGATCGTCTGCGTGAGCTTCAAGCTTCCTCGCCAGATATTGAAGCCTCAGCCATCGTCAGCGTAGACGGATTGAGTATTGCGTCCGCTTTACCGCAAGGCGTGGAAGAGGATCGCGTCTCGGCCATGTCCGCTGCGATGTTATCTTTAGGTGAACGAATTGCCGCCGAGCTGGGCCGCGGATCCCTCGAACAAGTGTATATCAAGGGTGAAAAAGGATATGTTGTGCTGATGTCGGTGGGCGAAGAAGCTGTGTTGACTGCGTTAGCGCGTGAGCAAGCCAAACTTGGCTTGATCTTCCTTGATATGCGCCGCGCTGTTGAAGATCTAACAAAACTAATTTAGTGGAGACCGTATGAGCCCTGTTCAAAAGAGTGGTTTGTATTACCCCAACAAGTTCGGCTTGATCACTCTCAAGTCGCTGGAAGAAGTGATGGGTAAGAACGGTCTGAATGCCATTTTGAATCTGGCCGGGCTGAACAATTATATTGATAGCTATCCGCCGGATAATCTGGAGAAAGGGTTTGACTTTGCAGAACTCTCGGCTATTGGCACTGGCTTGGAGGAGATGTATGGTCCGCGCGGCGGACGCGGTTTGGCGCTGCGCGCGGGACGCGCGACGTTCTCCGACGCGCTGAAAAATTTCGGCGCGCTGGCTGGCGTTGCCGATCTGGCCTTTGTTGTTCTTCCGCTTCATGCCAAACTTCGTATCGGCGTGCCCGCCATGGCCAAGATTTTCAGCCAATTGAGCGACCAGCTTAGCACGGTCGAGGAAAAGGACAATGAATATATTTACACAATTCATAAGTGTCCGTGTTGCTGGGGACGCCATAATGCGGATAAACCGGTCTGCTTCATTGCAACAGGACTTTTACAGGAAGGCCTTAAGTGGGTTTCGGGCGGCAACGAATTTCGCGTGAACGAATCCAAGTGTGTGGCCCTTGGCGATGATGTCTGCGAATTCGTCATCCAGAAAGAACCGATTGCTTAACGGCGGATTCAGTGGCGGAAGTAAAATCCAAAATTCTGGTCGTTGAAGATGATCTTGATGTGGCGGAAATGCTGAACGCTTATTTTCGTGTTCAAGGTTATGAAGTCTATACGGTCA
>PLNY01000271.1 GCA_003141915.1 Anaerolineae bacterium
TTTATAAAGTGGGCGAAGACGTTCATACCAAGACTGGCTTGAATCTATTCGCAGATTTTGGGATGCACGTTTCATTGGTCCCGCATTGGAACAACGCCGATGGCGGTGATGATTTGGATACCAGCCGTTGTTTCATCGGCATGGAGCGATTCGATCTGTGGTGCAAAAGCCTACCTGAAGAAAATACGACAATTGGTCTCGATGAGCATACGGGTTTGATTATTGATTTTGCAAGCGGAACCTGCGAAGTGAACGGCGTGAGTTCGATTTCGCTTGTCCGCGATTGCGATCCGAAGATGTACCCATCGGGCGCGAAATTTTCTTTGAGCGAATTGGGCGAATTGAACCTGCCGAATCCTATTGAGAGCGGCATTCGCGCGGATGTCTGGGATATGGTTGTCCATGCGCCGCCAGTGGAAGAGAATAAACCGTCTGAGAAAGTTTTGGAATTAGTTGAGCAACGTCAGCAAGCGCGCACAAACAAACAATGGGCTGAGTCTGATAAATTGCGCGAGCAAATCGCCGCGCTGGGCTGGACGGTACAGGATATGAAGGATGGACAGAAATTGGTGAAGTCATAATATTTTAGATTCATCATGAGGACAGATGGGGTGATAGAATCATGACGCAAAGAGAACCGTATGCGTGCCACCGACATCATCATCAAAAAACGCGATCACGAGGAATTGACCGAAGAAGAGATCAACTTTTTTGTGCAGGGATTCGTCAAAGGCGAGATTGCAGATTATCAAGTCTCGGCATGGGCAATGGCGGTTTTGTTGAACGGCATGACGCCGCGCGAAACCACCGATTTGACTCTGGCGATGGTTCTTTCGGGCCGCATCCTTGATCTAACCGGCGTTGTGGATATTGCCGTGGATAAACATTCATCCGGCGGCGTTGGCGACAAAACCACGCTGGCAGTTTTGCCCATCGTTGCGGCGTGCGGATTGCCGGTTGGAAAAATGTCGGGTCGCGGACTCGGCTTCAGCGGCGGCACGCTCGATAAAATGGAATCCATTCCCGGTTATCGCGTCAATCTCAACACGGATGAATTCAAGAAGCAATTAAAAGAAAAAGGAATCGTGCTCACCGGTCAATCCCTCGACCTTGCGCCTGCGGACGGGAAACTGTATGCTCTACGCGATGTGACCGGAACCGTGCCATCCATTCCATTGATTGCATCGTCCATCATGAGCAAAAAAATCGCAGCGGGTGCGAATGCCATTGTGTTGGATGTCAAAGTGGGCAAGGGCGCGTTCATGGAAACGCTGGATGATGCGCGCAAGTTATCCGATTTGATGATTCAGATCGGCGATCTCGCCGGACGTCAAACGATTTGCCTTTTATCCGATATGAATCAGCCGCTTGGACACGCGGTTGGTAATTCACTGGAAGTCATCGAAGCGATTGACACGCTCAAGGGCGGCGGACCGAATGATTTTCGCGAGCATTGTTTGCATGTCAGCGCGCATATGCTCATCGTTGGCAAGCGCGCCAACGATCTGGATACTGGTCGCAAGATGGCCGAAAAAGCCATCGCAGATGGAAGCGCGTTCGAAAAGTTCCGCGTGCTGGTTCAAGCCCAAGGCGGCGACGTGTCTTATGTGGATGATCCCGATAAATTTCCGCGTGCAAAATTCGTCGAGGTGGTGAACGCGCCTCGAAGCGGCTGGCTGGCTGAGGTCGACGCGCGCAGCGTGGGCGAAGCCTCCGTGAGTCTCGGTGCGGGCCGCGCCCAAAAGTCCGACCCGGTGGATCATGCTGTGGGTTTTGTCGTTCATCATAAAGTCGGGGATAAAGTTGAAGCGGGTGAGCCGCTGTTCACCGTCCATGCCAATGATGAAGCGAAACAGGCAGAAGCCCGCGCACAAGTTCTTGCCGCGCATGTTTTTAGCGATGCTCCAGCGCCTCCATTGTTGCTTTTTTATGACCAAAAAGGCGCATAGGCTTGCGTAATTTTTAAGATTAGGGCATACTTAGGGCGGAGTACATGGATGGCTAAGATTTCCCTGCGAAATTACAACCGCCTGATCGAGAATTTGATCGAGAATGGCCAGCAAGACGAAGCCATCGCGCATTGCCGTCATATTCTTCAGACGTTTTCCAAGTATCTTGAAGCATATCGCCTGCTTGGCAAGGCGTATTTGGAAGCCAAGCGCTATAACGAAGCGGTGGATGTTTTCCAGCGTGTGTTGATGTCTGTGCCGGATGATTTCGTGTCTCACGTTGGCTTGAGCATTATTGCCGATGACCAGAGTAAATTGGATGAAGCCATCTGGCACATGGAACGCGCCTTTGAGACCCAGCCGTCCAACGCCGCCATTCAGGGCGAACTTCAACGATTGTTTGGCCGCCGCGATGGAGTCGAGCCGCCCAAGATCCGCTTGACGCGCGGCGCGCTTGCCCATATGTATGTTCAAGGCGAGCTATATACTCAGGCGATTTCTGAAATCCGCGCTGTGTTGGCGAATGACCCTCAACGAATTGACATGCAGGTGCTTCTTGCCAAAGTCCATTATCATATGGGACAAAAGGCCGATGCAACTGATGCCTGTTCGCAACTTCTCAGACGATATCCATATTGTCTGGATGCCAACCGCATTATGGTGGAAATCCTGCCGAGCACTCAGCGCGCCGAGTCGACTCAGGTATATCGTCAACGCGTGATCGAACTTGAACCTTATTCTGCATTCGTGCAGGATTCTGTGTTTCATTCT
This sequence comes from Anaerolineae bacterium, assembly GCA_003141915.1. Lineage (GTDB taxonomy): Bacteria > Chloroflexota > Anaerolineae > Anaerolineales > Villigracilaceae > Fen-1038. The sequence goes on from PLNY01000271.1 coordinate 2,721, forward strand.
GATCAAGTGGCCGACGCGGCAGTCAGCTTGGAACAGCTTGAATATAAGAGTCAGGCTGTGGAAATAGGCGAAAACTGGAAAGGCAGTTTGGGAATCGGACTCGCAACCGATGTCACCGCGGTTGCATCTTCATCATCGCAACCGACCTGGCTCAAACAACCCACGGTACCCGCGTCATCTCAAGATCAAGATAACGAGGCGGCTCCTGTCGCTCAAGCACAGCAACCCATCCCCGATTTTCTCCGCCAAGCCGGCTGGGGAGAATCAAGCGGCGCATTTCAGGAGAGTCAAGCTGCCGCTGCGGATGAAGCCGAAGCGGCTTCAGTCATTCAAGCTGATTTGCCGGATTGGGTAAAAGCCATGGCTCCGGCGGCCTCGGATACTACTCCACCTGCCGCGCCCTCGAACGCTTCTGCTCCTCTACCGCCTGCTATGGATGTTCCTGATTGGTTGCGAGGCCTTGATAAGAGTCAACCTGCTGAATCTGCTCCGTCCATGCAGACTCCTCAGCCAGTCCCATCCACCGATGATCTTCCTGGCTGGTTGGAGAACCTCGAAAAAGGTCAGCCTGCCGCGCAGCCGTCTCGACCGCAGACCGTAATCAATCCGCCGACGCCTGCTTCGCCTGTGCAGACTCCTAAACCAACTCTATCCTCCAGTGACCTTCCTGATTGGCTGCAGAACCTCGATAAAAGTCAACCTGCCGCGCAGCCGCCTCAACCACAGACCGTAATCAATCCGCCGACGCCTGCACCTGTTCAACCGCAACCAGTAGTTACTCCACAAAACCAAACGTCTGTTCAGCCGCAACCGCCTGCGGTGCAACAACCTACTGCCAATCAGTCAGCTGTTGCAGCGACTAATGCTGACCCGCTTGGCGGACTTGGCAAAAGTGTTCAGGAACAAGATGACGCTATGGCCTGGCTTGAAAGTCTCGCGGCCAAGCATGGCGCCAAAGCGGAAGAATTAGTTACAGATCCGAATGCGCGGACGGATGTTGCGCCAGATTGGGTGGACAAGGCAAAAACAATCAGTGAGACTCCAGCAACGGTTACGTCGGTCCCAGCGAGTAGTGAGACTCCAGCGGCTGCACCTGCTCAAGCGGTTGAACAAATTTCTATTGAATCATCAGATGATGAAACAGGTATATGGCTCCGTAATCTTGAATCCAATGAAGCGGCGGCCTTCGACGCGAAGAAAGATCAACCAGAATCTGCTCCTGTACCGGAACCACCTGATTGGATGAGCGGACTTTCTGATCAAAATGCTTATTCGCAAATTTCCAGTGAGCCTGCCGAAGCCGGGGAAGACACGCCAATTCTGGGGGCACAAGATACTCCTGATTGGTTGCGTGAGATTGAGCGGCCCGTCCAGCCTGAATCGGCCGCACCCGGTTCGGAAGCGCCGGTTGATCTTCCAGCCTGGCTTGCAGGTCTGGATGATGAACAGCCCGCGACTCCTTCCGGCACGCCTGCCGACGAATTGCCTGCTTGGTTAGGGGGTGAGGCCGAACCACCAATCGCTGAGCCAACTCAACCGATGAGCTGGCATCCGGTTGAAGCTGAATCGCCAGCCGCTGAACCAACTCAAATAGATGAATGGTCCGTTGCAGTTGAGCCGCCCGCGCCGGTTAGGGTTCCGACACGCGAAATAAATTTTGAAGTTGAACAGCCTCGACCGGCAAAGCGATCTGCGCCCAAATCGTCGACGAAACCGGCTCGCAAACCAGAGGCGGCAATATCTCTTGAGAGCGCTCAATCGGAAATGGGACGCGGCAATATCGGCGCGGCGATTGAAGTTTATGGCAAGCTCATTCGCAAAGGCAAATCGCTCGAAGAGATCATTCGCGACCTGCGTGATGCGCTGTACCGCTATCCCGTTGAAGTTCCGCTTTGGCAGGCGCTCGGCGATGCATATATGCACTCCAATCGTTTGCAGGAAGCGCTGGATGCATATACTAAAGCGGAAGAATTGCTTCGATAACATGCAGGGCGGAGCAACGCTCCGCCTTGTTGTTTAATTTTTATTTTGGAGGAAATCTGTGGAACGAACGCTCGTGCTTGTCAAACCGGATGGAGTGCAACGCGGACTGATTGGCGAGGTGCTATCCCGCCTCGAACGCCGCGGACTTCGACTGGTCGCCGCTAAATTTATGAACGTCAGCAAACAACTAGCTGAGACTCATTATGCGATTCACAAAGGCAAACCGTTTTATGACGGATTGATCTCTTACATTACATCCGCGCCGGTGATGGCGATGGTATGGGAGGGCCCGAACGCAGTCGCCGCTGTCCGCCAGACGATGGGCGCGACGCGTCCAACCGAAGCCGCGCCCGGCACACTCCGTCATGATTTTGCGCTCGAGGTGGGACGCAATCTGACCCATGCTTCCGATGAACCGGCCAACGCTGAAAAGGAAGTTGCGTTGTGGTTCAAGAAGGAAGAACTTGTGGATTGGAAGCGCGAAGTAGATCGATGGATTTTTGAGAAGTAAAAAATAATCCCGCATTTACTGCGGGATTATTTTTATTATTGGACAGTTTGTTTTTTTATCGCACGCCTTTAATTTTTGCAACAAACACCGTGCCGAGAATAAAGAACACAACGGACATCGAAAAGATCACGGTGTAACCAAGGTTTGGGGCATTATGCGCCGCGCCAATGCGTTGAAAGTTGTCGAGCAAAATTCCTGCAGCCGATCCCGCAACTACTTGCGGAAAAACGTCAGCCACGTGCCATATCCCCATATCTTTGGCGTAATCGTCAACGGATGGCAGGACATCCGAAACCAAGGCCCAATCTACGCTTGTGTAGGCTCCGTAACCCAGGCCAAAGACAACGCCCATGAGCACAGCCAATGTAAATGAATGAGTGAAGATGAACACAAAACACACGATTCCCATCAGAGCGCCAGCTAGATATACCATTCGCTTGCGTCCATATTTATCGGAAAGCACACCCGCTACCAGCGTGGTAATGACCGCTCCAATCAGTAAGGCTGGGATAAAGAACGATACAGCCGCTTCCGCTGTGTCCGCAACTTTGCCGAAGCCCGCCAGAACAAACGGCGCACCGATCACGTCACCCATATAATATTGGATGAATTCCTGTACCACGTAAATTCCCATCATCACCAGCAAACGAGTCATCAAGACCCATGTGAAGTCCGAATATTTGAATGGCTCAATCAAGCCACGCATAAATTCGCCGAACTTGAATGGCGGGATTTCGTGCGGAACTTCAAGCTCATTGATGCCGAACCAGGTAACGATCGCGCCGAGAATGAGCACGCCCATCATGATGAAATAAATGGCTGCGATTCCCAATGG
>PLNY01000435.1 GCA_003141915.1 Anaerolineae bacterium
AATGGATGAGACATCTGCCGTCGGCTCGGCGGTGACGTTTGAGCAACCCGCATATGTTACCGGTGTATTTGGAACAGGCGTAAATGTCGGCGGAGGGGAAGTCGTGGGCGTTTCCGCCGGCGCTGTTGGCGCGCAGGAAGCGAGCAGAAGAAAGAATAAAAGTAAAAAGAGAAAAGCAAAAAGTTTTTTGGTTTGCATAAGCGCTCCGTTTTTAGATGTCATTGCTGCAGGATACTTGTTCTGCGTGCAAGCGCAGGGAGAACATCCTCGCAACGGCATTTGATGTTTATTGATCGCGCGGCGAGATAATCAGCGCGTAGGGAACCGGCGTGGAATGAAAGCTGAAATTGAGAAGGAAGAAACAGGCAATGGTCAAGATCAGCCATGGCAGAATTTGGTTCGAATGATAAAGCATGGGATGGATTATAACCAGAATAAATTGATTCTCGACAAAAAATAAAGGCGGGTCGTTGATTCGCCCTTGTAAACGGCGATCTTGATAATTTTGTTTATAAGATTCCCGTATGGTTTCAAGATTAAATTCACTGCCAATTCATATTTGTAGGGTAAAATCTTGACTCGGCGAGGAATGCCCTCGCGGAGGAACATTTATGTCGAAGATATTAAATTCATTCAACGGATTCCTGAAGAAGCACCGCAGACTTTCGATTTCAATTGGAATCGTCCTGCTGATTGTGGTCGCGTTTGTATTCGTGCGCAGCCGCGCGAAAACACAATCCAGCTTTCAGACTCAAGCGCTGGCCCGCGGCGATCTGACCGCCACCATCGGCGCGACGGGCACCGTACGTGCAAATCAAAGCGCGGTACTGGCGTGGCAGACAACCGGAACTGTGGATCAGGTCAATGTAAAGGTTGGAGATCAAGTTAATAAAGGAGACGTGCTGGCATCTCTGTTGCAGACTTCGCTTCCGCAAAGTGTTATTCTGGCGCAAACCGATTTGGTGTCTGCTCAACAGGCGCTGACTGACTTACTCGACTCGGATACAGCGCGTGCCAACGCGTGGATTGCTTTAAGGAATGCGCAAACTGCTTATACGACCGCCCTCAATAATCGGACATCGTTGAATGGGCCGGTGACCTATCAGGAAGTTGTGGTTGTCCAAGTCGGTTCCGTGCCAGTCCCTGAGGTAAAAACCTATCGCTCCAATCCCGATCCAACCGATATTGCAAACGCGGATGCTCAATTGGCGCTGGCAAAGGCACAATTGGAAGATGCCCAGCGCGCCTATGATCGCGTGCAGGGCGGGCCGAACAGCGACGACTTGTCGGCGGCTCAAGCGCGCGTGGACGCGGCTCAAGCAGCCCTGAGTGTGGCGCATATTACCGCGCCCTTCAGCGGAACGATCACTCAGGCAGAGCCTACCTCTGGAGATCAGATCGCCCTGGGAACACAAGCTTTCAGGTTGGACGATCTTTCCAGTTTGCTGGTGGATGTGCAGGTTTCCGAAGTGGATATTAACAGCGTTTCAGTGGGTCAGCTTGCAACCATCACATTCGATGCCGTCTCAGGAAAAACCTATAATGGAACGGTTACGGAAGTTTCCCAGGCAGGGAATACCACATCAGGCGAGGTGGACTTCACAGTAACTGTAAAGTTAACGGATGCGGATGCTCAGGTGAAGCCGGGCATGACTGCGGCAGTCAATATTGTGGTGCATCAAGTCAAGAATCAATTGCTGGTTCCAAATCAAGCGGTTCGACTCGTAAATGGTCAGAAGGTCATTTATGTTCTGACCAATGGTCAGCCAAAACAAGTTATAGTTACGCTTGGGGCTTCCTCCGATACCATGAGCGTTGTGACTGGCAGCAATTTGAACGTAGGCGATTTGATCATCTTGAATCCGCCAGCGCAATTTCAGCCCGGCGCTGGCGGTGGCGCACGTATTGGCGGCGGAGGTGGATGAGATGGATTGGGTGGTTGAGGTCAAAGACTTGAAGAAAGTCTATAAGATGGGCGAGGTCGAAGTCGAGGCTTTACGCGGCGCTTCGCTGCAAATTGCGCGTGGCGAGGTGGTCGCCATCATGGGACCCTCCGGGTCCGGCAAGTCTACGATGATGAATATCCTTGGATGTCTCGATCGCCCAACCTCGGGTGAGTATCTTTTGGATGGCGAATCGGTCGCCTCGCTGAACGATGACGAACTAGCCGCGATTCGGAATCACAAAGTTGGGTTTATATTCCAATCTTTTAATTTGCTATCAAGGCAAACGGCACTTTCTAATGTGGAATTGCCATTACGCTATGCAGGCGAAATGAACAACCGCCGGCAACGCGCAAAGGAAGCCCTCGAAGCGGTTGGCTTGGCAGAACGCATCAATCATCGTCCAACCGAACTTTCCGGCGGTCAGCAACAGCGCGTGGCGATTGCGCGGGCGATTGTCAATGATCCAGCGATCATCATGGCCGATGAGCCAACCGGCAATCTTGATTCCAAAGTTGGCAAGGAGATCATGGCTTTATTACTCAACTTAAATAAGGTACGCGGCACGACGCTTATTATCGTGACTCATGACCCGACCATCGGCGAACAGACTCAACGTATTATTCATATCCGCGATGGATTGGTGGAGGATTCGGTGGAAGGCAGGAGCCAATGAATTTTACACGATTGCTGTTAGAAGCGCTCGAAAGCCTTATTTCAAACAAGATGCGTTCGGGTCTAACTGTGCTTGGTATCGTTATCGGCGTTGCGGCAGTGATAGCGATGATGGCAGTCGGGAACGGCGCGCAGGCTTCGATCCTCGGTTCCATTAACGGTGTCGGAACCAATCTATTGTTCGTTTTTTCTGGGGCACAGAATAATCCGGCGGTTAAAAATCCGCGTCCCATGACGATGGGAGATGCCAATGCAATGATGGATCTGAATGCCGCGCCGGATATCAAAGCGGTTGCGCCTGTTTTGCAGGGAAACGCAATCGCAGATTATAACGGGAATACCAAGACCACAACCGTCATTGGCGTCACGCCGGACTATTATGCGGTTCGCAACATTACCCTGCTGGATGGACAATTTATCAACGAATCGAATCAGTTGGGTCGAGCCTCTGTGGCGGTGATCGGTGTGGACGTGGCTGATGCGTTGTTTAATCGCCGTGATGGGTTGGTCGGTGAAACGATTCGAGTTGCGAATGCACCTTTTCGTATCATTGGTGTTCTCACACCGGCGGGTGGAGGTTCTTTTGGATCGCAGGATAATGAAGTATTGGTGCCAATCACCACTGCTCAGGCGAGGTTGATTTCCCGTCCCACTCCGGATACAGTGGACGTAGTTTATGTAGAAGCCACCGATTTCAGCACGGTACAAGCGGCTTCGGATGAGATTTCGCAGATTCTGCGTACGCGTCATCGGACTCAAGTTGGGCTGGATGATTTTACGGTTTTCACACAGCAAAGTATTCTTAACACGGCACAAACTGTTACCGGCGTCCTGACCATTTTCCTGGGCGGCATTGCGGCTATTTCATTATTAGTCGGCGGGATTGGCATTATGAATATCATGCTGGTCTCTGTGACAGAGCGGACGCGCGAGATCGGACTTCGTAAAGCGCTCGGCGCGCGCAAGCGGGATATCCTCATCCAGTTTCTGGTTGAATCATCGCTGTTGAGTTTGATCGGAGGAATCGTCGGCATCTTATTCGGCTGGCTGATCGCGTTTGCTGTTGGACAAATTGCCGCCGCTACCGGAACCAACTTTACGCCGGTTGTGGGCCTCAATGCGATTTTGCTCGCGACGATATTCTCTGCGGCTGTCGGTCTGTTCTTTGGGATTTATCCGGCGAACCGCGCCGCGGGTCTCGAACCGGTTGAAGCCTTGCGATATGAATAAGCTTTGTGCGAAGACGGCTTATATATTTTCTGGCGCTAAAATTAAGACGTTTTATGGCTTTCGCAGTCATCAGGAGATTTCTAAATGAATGAAAAATTGAAACGCTTTAAAGAAATTATGGCTGAAGTCGCGGATTTGAACGCGGCGGCGGCTGTGCTGAACTGGGATCAGCAGGTGAACATGCCTCCGGGCGGGGCGGAGGCGCGCGGCAATCAAGTGGCAACGCTTGGCACGTTGTCGCATCAGATGTTTACATCGGACGAGGTTGGCAAGTTGTTGGATGAACTTCATTCAGAGGGAGCCGCTCTCAGCGCCGATGATGAAGCGATGGTGCGAGTCGCAAAACGCGATTACGATAAAGCCACGCGCGTTCCGTCTTCGTTTGTGTCTGAGATCGCCGTCGTTTCAACTCAAGCCCACGAGGCATGGGTGGAAGCGAGACGGAAATCGGATTTTTCGATTTTTCGACCGCATCTCGAAAAAGTCGTTGAGCTGACGCATAAGTATGTTTCATTCTTCCCGCCTGCCGATCATCCCTACGATATTCTTCTCGATGATTACGAGCCGGGCATGAAGACCGCCGACGTGAAAGCAATTTTTGATTCTCTCCGCCCGCGCCAGGTGGAATTGATCAAACAGATCACGGACGCGAAGCAGGTCAAAGATTCTTTCCTGCATAAAAAATATGACGAGAAGAAGCTTTTGGGTTTTGGTGTGGATGTGGTGACCCNNTTCAGCACCATGCACGAGTCGGGGCATGGGATGTATGAGCAGGGAATTAATCGCGGTTTCGAGCGCACGCCTCTGCAGCATGGAGTTTCGCTCGGCGTGCACGAATCTCAATCGCGCATGTGGGAGAATTTGGTGGGACGTTCACTGCCGTTCTGGCGATATTTCTTCCCGCGTCTTAAAACATTATTCCCGTCCCAGCTCGGCAATGTGGATTTGAAAACTTTCTATAAAGCCATCAACAAAGTGGAGCCCTCGCTGATCCGCGTCAATGCCGATGAAGCCACCTATAATCTTCACATCATGCTGAGGCTTGAAATTGAAATCGGAATGGTCGAAGGCAGGATGGCAGTCAAGGATTTGCCGCATATTTGGAATGCAAAGATGAAGGAATATCTCGGCATCCTCCCGCCGAATGACGCGCTGGGTGTGTTGCAGGATATTCATTGGTCAGGCGGAATGCTCGGGTATTTTTCCACGTATGCGCTGGGTAATCTCATCTCGGCTCAGTTGTGGGAGAAGATCAACAAAGATGTTCCTGATCTCGATGAACAATTCCGCAAAGGAAAGTTCGATGCGTTGCTTGGCTGGCTGCATACGAACATCCATCAGCATGGACGCAAGTATGATCCCCAGGACTTGATCCAAAAAGTAACCGGTTCAAAGATCACACCTGAACCTTATGTTCGTTATCTGACGAAAAAATACAGTGAAATTTATGGATTGTAGATTTTAAGATGAAAGCAGGACGCCCTCCTCGCGAGGGTGCCTTCATGTTGAGATGTTCCGTAAAATTATTCTGCTCGTTTCCCTTTCCGGATTTTTAGCCAGCTGCGCGCTTCAAGGCGGTTCTTCTGTCCCGACGCCTTATCCCGCTGATTACCTTCCGACGGTGATTTATTTAACCGCCCGATCTATTCACGCAACATCTGCTATTCAAACTGCCGCTGCCGTCACGCCCACGCTGACTCCAACCGTTACGCCTTCGCCCATTCCGCCAACTCCAACTGCGACGGATACATCCACTCCTCCGCCCGGCATGTCGTTGGGCGCGATTCAAATCACATCGCCGGGGCCGATGTCCAAAGTCGGATCTCCGCTCGAAGTCCGCATGAGCGTCGTGGCGGTCAAAAATACCAAGGTATATATCGCTTTGTATGGAGAAGATGGCAGCTTGTTGGATGATGAGCTTGTAAATATTCCCAATGTGTCCAGCGGCGCATATGTATTTGTGAAGTTTCCGTTTGAGATTCGCACCGCGGCTGAAATTGGAATCCTGCAAGTGACCACTCGCGATGGCACTGGTGTGTTGATGGCGTTGAACACGGTTCGAGTTTTATTGTTGTCAAGCGGCGTCAGCCAAATCAATCCGGCGGGCAATGGCATTTATGAGCGGGTTGCATTGGAGACGCCGGCTTTTCAATCCGTAGTTTCGGGCGGCGCTTTGACAGTCAAGGGAACATACTTGCCTTTCAATTTGCAGCAGTTGGTATTGGAACTGGTTAATCTAAATGGCAAAAGCCTGAACGCCGGACGTCCGTTGTCTGTTAATGGTTTGGATTCACAGTCCATTAATACGACGCTCTCTTATCGAGTGGATGCTCCAACGCAGGCTTATCTTGTTATCCATCAGCAGGATGATACGCTGAAAAACCCGGTGTTTTTTTCCAATCAATATCCCATCCCCTGGCTCGGACCGGCATATGTTTATACTCAATTGATTACGCTAAGCCCCTAATCGAAACTTGTCAAAAGCGAGTCCGACAGTTATAATGCGTCCTGCTTTTCAAAGTATCAAATAGAGTTTCGGGGCGTGGCTCAGCCCGGTAGAGCGCACGGTTCGGGTCCGTGAGGTCCCGAGTTCAAATCTCGGCGCCCCGACAAACAGCAACCAGAGGCCTCACGGAGAACCCAATCTTTCCATCCGTGAGGTCTCTGGCAGCAAAAGGGGAAGAAAATCGTTGTACCGCAGGACACATGGTTCGCAGGCTTTCAGTGTACGAAAAAAAGCCTTTTTGATTATCACAACATCAGGTGATTATCAAAACAAGCGAAACTGTACCTGGAGGTGCGCGGCATCTTAGCCCACATACCATTGCAGATTACCTGAATACGTTGTCATCCAAGATAAAAGGCAAGGATGATAAAATAGAGGTGGTAGATATTGAAAATGGAAACTATATGAGCTCGGACCGAAATCAAGCCTCCCAACCTGAAGAAAAAGATCATCCTTATTGGGCGATCTTTGAAGCTACTGGCGATGGATTGATCGTGCAGGATTCAGAAACCCAGCGTGTGGTCGAGGCCAACTCTTCAGCCGCTGCGATGCACGGATACAGCCGCGCAGAATTCATCGGCTTGCATCTAACGGAATACATTCATCCCGATAGTCAGTCCCTTTTCACTGAGTCCACCCAAGCGGTCCAGTTGGGCGGCATGTTCGAATCGCCCGCCATTCACCTGCACCGTGATGGCTCACCATTCCATGTCGAGGTGCGCAGGACAGCATTTACTTATCAAGGCCGTCCGTGTCTGTTAAGCGTCGTTCGCGATGTCAGCAGACGACTCCAGACAGAACAGCTTCTTCTCCAGCAGGAGGAAGTCCGCCAGCGCGAACAGTCCACCTTGCTGGATATCTCCCACACGTTAGCTTCCACGTTGGAACTCAAACCAGATTTGATCCTCGACCAGTTGCGGGTCATTGTAGAATACAACCATGCCGCACTTTTCGTATTAGAAGACTCAACTCTGGTATCCATTGCCCTGCGTGGAGTACCTTCGCCGGAAGGCGCTGCACCCTTCCGCATCCATTTGGATGGACCGGAGATTCTGCCACGGCTGTTCCACGGACATCGTCCCCTCCGAATCGCGGATGTTTCGAGTGCGAACGAACATGCGCGGTTCCTCCGATTATTATTGGCAAACGACGCCGCGGTGTTGTTGAATGGAATACAAGCATGGATGTGGGTGCCTTTGGCAATCAAAGGCAGAATCATCGGCAGCGTGGGTGTGGCGCACACCGAACGGAATTACTTCACGAGTCATCACGCCGATCTGTCCCTGACTGTGGCTAATCAGGCTGCCATCACCATGGTCAATGCGGAATTGTATCAACAGGCACAGGCACTCGCCGCACTACAGGAACGCCAGCGGCTCGCACAGAACCTGCATGACGCTGTCAACCAATCGCTCTTTTCTGCGGGATTGATCGCCGAAGTCCTGCCGCGTTTGTGGGATCGGGATCAGGCCCAGGCGCAACAATCGCTGGACGACTTGCGCCGCTTGACGCGGGGCGCCATGGCCGAGATGCGCGCACTGCTGGCCGAGCTTCGACCCTCGACCTTGACCGATGTCGACTTGGGCGATCTGTTGCTTTTGTTGGGAAATGCATTCACGGGCCGCACAAATATTCCCGCAACGGTCACCGTGGCGGGAGAAGGCGTCCTGCCCGCCGAAGCGCAAGTGGCAATCTATCGGATATGCCAGGAAGCGCTGAATAACATCGCGAAACACGCCGGAGCCAGCAAGGTAGAGATAAATCTAAAGCACGATGATGGAACCGCGATTGAATTGAGTATTCACGATAACGGTCAGGGTTTTGATCCTGAGCAAACTATTCTCCCCGGGCATTATGGCTTGAGCATGATGCGCGAACGCGCCAAAGAGGTGGGCGCAGAGTTACTCATCGCGAGCCAGCCTGATCAGGGTAGCGAACTGACTATCCGCTGGAAAGCAACCAAACAAAAGGAGGCCTAAACTATGACAACACCCTCATCCAAACCCATTCGCGTTATGCTGGTGGACGACCACACCATGGTGCGTCGAGGCTTGGCGACTTTCTTAAAAGCCTTCGATGACCTGGAACTGGTAGGCGAAGCCGAGAACGGTCAGACCGCCATCCAACTGTGCGCCAAGCTGCAACCCGATGTGATCCTGATGGATATGGTCATGCCTGAGATGAACGGGGCGGAAACTACGCGTATCATCCGCCAACAATTTCCAAACGTTCAGGTGATTGCATTAACAAGTTTCAAAGAAGAGGAGCTGGTTAAGAGCGCACTGGAAGCCGGGGCCATTGGTTACCTGCTCAAGGATGTTTCAGCCAATGAACTGGTCAGGGCCATCCGTGCGGCCCATGCCGGACGCGCCACCCTTTCGCCCGAGGCGGCTCAAGCGCTGGTCCATGCCGCCAGCCAGCCGCCCGCGCCGGGCTATGGTCTTACCGAACGCGAGCGTGCTGTATTAGCCTTGATGGTAGAAGGTTTGAATAACGTACAGATTGCTGGAAGGCTGATGGTCAGTCCATCCACCATCAAGTCCCACGTTAGCAATATTCTCTCCAAGCTGGGCGTTACGAGCCGAACGGAAGCCGTGACGCTTGCGCTACGTAACCGCATCATTTCCTGAGCTTTAGAATCTCTCCAAGTGTTGGTTATAAGTTTAGATGTCGCGGCAAGTATATGCAGGCGACCGATTGCTTTGTTTTGTATAAGCAGGCGGTAGGGATGGAAAATAGATGAAAAACGGATAAAAGCCGGGCTTTTCAGGGCTTCGATATAGGATGGATATAGGATGGTTATAGGATGGTTATAGGATGACCGCATCATAAGGCTCCTCGCCATGGTGTTACCCAATTAATNNCGGTTAAATTTGACAAGGTCGAATCCCGCTCCGAAAGAAGCGGGAGGTTCTTTTTAGTCCTCCCCCAAGTGGCGGAGAACAAGACTCCCCAGTCGCACGATGCGGCCGGGGAGTGTTTGCTTTAACATATAGTTGTTGAATTGGGAAATATCCTCGAATATCAAACAAGGAGTCATTATTATGAGATCCAACGCACGACCCCAGTCGATACCGGATTTTCGATCCAGAAAGCCTGATGTGAACCTACCAGAGTTAGTTGAAACCCCAATGATGGCCGAAAGCGTGAGACGGGATTCTCTCAGCGATCTTCAAGGCTCGCACGAACAGTTGCGCGAGATGTTATCCGACCTGAGGGTTCGAAACCAGGAACTGGAAGCCTACGATCACATGCTCGCCCATGACCTTAAGGACCCGATCACCATATTGATCGCCGCCGCAGATTTGATCACCGATGTACCTGACCTGACACGCCAAGAGTTGAAGGAGTGTATGCAGCAAATCAGGTTCACTGCATACGAAATGAACGGCATCATCAATAACTTGTTGCTCTTTGCCGAAGTGAGCAGGGCGGAAGTGCCGGTGGAACCTGTGGATATGGCCAAGGTGGTAACGAACGTTCGCAATCGTTTGGGCGTCATGATTAAAGAAAACCGAGCGAAGATCAACGTCCCGAGGGCCTGGCCGCGCGCCTTCGGTTACGGCCCCTGGCTCGAAGAGGTGTGGGCCAACTACATCAGCAACGCCCTCAAGCACGGAGGCCAGCCTCCATATATAGAGCTGGGCGCCTCGGCCCAGCCGGATCGCATGATCCGCTTCTGGACGCGTGACAACGGCCCCGGCCTCCCACCCAAAGAACAGGCGCGTCTCTTCACGCCGTTCAACCAGATTGGCCGCCTCCCTAATCGAGGCCACGGATTGGGCTTATCGATTGCGCTCCAAATCGTTGAGAAGCTGGGTGGTCAGGTGGGCGTCGAAAGCGAGTTGGGCAAGGGCAGTCTCTTTTTCTTCACCCTGCCGGCCAGCTCATCAACCTCGTAACAACTTGCTCCATTCTGATAACAACAACTAACGATGAGAGCTTTGAAAAAAAAGGAGTCTTTAATGAAAACAAAAATCGTTGCAATATCCACTCTAATGTTTGTATTGATATTTACCACGGGTTGCGGCCTGATTCCGGGAAGTAGTTCCCCGCCGGCCAGCGCGCCGGTTGGACCGATCAATTCAAACTATTCCAATGCCATTTCACCTGCCCAACAGTTGATCCTTGGCACCATGAATCTGCAGGGCGGTTTGGTAATTACCTCGGCTGAAGCCGCTCAACTACTCCCATTTTGGGAAGCATATCAAGACTTGTCTACCAGTAGTAATGCCTCTCCGTTGGAATTACAAGCCACGTTGGTGGGTGCCGAACAAGCCATGACGCCCGCCCAAGTTCAAGCCATTGTGAACATGAAGCTTACGAGTCAAAATATGGCAACTATATTACAGCAACAAGGAGTAACATCTGGCGCCAGAGGAGGATCTGGAACACCCCGCGCCACAGGCGGTGGCGGAGGCGGATTTGGCGGCGGTGGCGGCGGAGGAATTCCCGGCGTCACAGGTGGTGGAGGCGGCGGTGGAACTGGCGGTGGCGGCATCGGTAGTGGTGGCGGGACTCCCAATCCGCAAGCGATTGCAACACTGAGAGCAAAAGCCTCCAGCGGCGCTGCCAATACGGGCTTGGTGAGCCTCTTAATTAAATTCTTTGAAAAAACGAATCCCTCGCTGGCGCCTACCGCGACGCCTTCGGCAATACCCTCAACAGCTACGCCAGCGCCCACGGCTACTCTCAATCCATAAGTAGAGCTCTTGCATAAGTCGTGACGTAAGGTTATCTCGTGTTTTTTTCCTGCCACGGATTTCACTGATTTG
>PLNY01000195.1:0-850 GCA_003141915.1 Anaerolineae bacterium
TATCTTCGATTGCATATCTGCGGCCTGCGCGGTCAGCGAAGCGATTTGTGGAAGAAGAGTATTCGGAGGCAACAGTGCGGCGGAAGCAGAGACTTTTGATTCCCAATATGCTTTCTGAACAATCGGACCTTGCAATGCGCCATATTGCCACACGCCGACATTTGGTTGCTTCTTGAAATAAAATTTCACGGTATGCGCATCCACAGCTTCTGCATGGTCAATGAAATCGGGATTATAAAAGTCGTGCCAGTCAAAGCCGAGTTGAAAAGACACAGCGGTATTCACTGTAAAGGCAACGTCATCCGCGGTGAAAGGAGTTCCATCTGTCCATTTTAAATCGGAACGAAGCGGAACAGTTGCCGCATAAAGATTTCCTTCTTGTACAAACAGTGATGGCATTCCACTGGCGGCCATCGTTTCAAAGCTACGATCCGGAATCGAGAGCTGGTATAAGCGCGACCAATAACCGGACATCACAGCGTAATTATTGTACGAATATCCTTTCGCATCGAATAACGCCCAAACGTTAACTGGGGTTACATTTCCGATCAATGCAAATCGAATCTCGGAGGCATGAGGGACGGAAGTTGCGGTCGGCGCGGGCGTAGGTGCGGGCGAAGGAACGAAAGTTGGAGCAGGAGCCGCTGTCGGCGCGCATGAAGCGAACAGGAAAATCAAAAGTGCGGTAGCTAAAAGTCGTGTGCGATTCATTTCTTGCAAGCCTGTCCTTCGTCAAAAGTTTCGATGTTCCACATTGGGTTGGCAGTCGGATCAAGATCGAAATGACATAAGTCTGGGCGAGCCGCGGCAATGCTGATTCTATAAAACAATGGAATGGATGGAAGATTGT
>PLNY01000195.1:933-4323 GCA_003141915.1 Anaerolineae bacterium
ACCGCATTGCGCCAGCGATTGCGAAAGAATATCAACGATCTGCCTGCGTTGAACAGAAGGTGTTGTAACATAATCGAGAATCAACGGCGTGCCCACCGCAACATTCGCAACGGAAACGGCGCGGCGCACCGATGAATTATCTCCGTTGACAAATTTCCAACCGATCTGCTCCAGCCATCGTGAACCTGTATCTGGATTAAACTCATACGTCGAAAGTTTATCTACATAAAGCGGATCGCCTGTTGAAACAAAACTTTTTGGTACAGAGGATTGCCCAAATAAAACCGTATCCGCGACTTTTTGACGGTCGAGGCACAAGGCAATTGCCTGACTCGTGCGCGGGTCTGCAAAGAAATCGGGACGATTTTTAACGGATCGATTCCCGCCATCGTATGCAGCAGGATTGATTCCCAACCCAAGCCACTCGATGGTCGAGGTCGGCGTGAAGAAAGCCTGGATTTGATGCGCGTCCTGCATTTGTTGAAGGAGAGCAACCTGCGAGTCGAGGTTGATGCTTGGATCGAGAATATCACATCCGCCCGAAGTCAACTGGCTAATCGCCGTGTTCGGATCGGGAATGAAACGAAAAGTTAAAGTATCGAACTTGGGCAAACCTTCGGAAGCGCGGAAGTAATATGGATTCTTCGTCAACGTGATGTGATCGCCGATCGCCCAATTTTGAATCATATACGGTCCCCAGCCCATGGGAATGTGAGAAGCAACATCCACCTGCGAAAGGCCGGTGGCTCCAAACTTGTCCCAGGCATGTTTCGGCGCGGGGGCAAAGAAATCTGTGAAATAGGTCGGATCAATGAAGCCGGGAAGACCAGTCCATTGAAGCGTCGTCATGTCGGTGGCGGTATATGACTGTGTATGATCGGCGAGAAATTTAAACGGAGAAGATGAGTCGTTGGAAATAATTTGATATCCATAAACCGAATCATCGGCGGTCAACGGCGTGCCGTCCGACCATGTCAGGTCGGGTCGCAGGTGAAAGGTGACGGACATTTGATCCATCTGTAAAGCAGCACCAGAATAGGTGACGGCGCATCCATCGGAGCGGCAACCAGAAGGGCGAACGCTCGTTCCGTTGCTCAACGCGGTAAGATTTCCATCGGCATCCACGATTTCGCTTCCATCATTGACGCTGACTTGTGTAATCGTTGCGTCGCCGTCTGCGATGCTGGGTAACTTTTGCAGAATCACCGGTTGATAAGTATAGCCAATGGTATCGATCGGTCCATCGTCAATCGCAGCGAGAACGCTTTGCGCCGCGGCATTCAGGTTTCCAAACGGATAAAGCGTATTTGGTTCCTGACCAAGGCAGATCGTCAATGTGCGCGGCGAAGGCGTAGACGTGAACGACGGTTGTGGCGTTATCGAAGCCACAGGTTGCTCGCTCGATTTGGAAGGCGAACCTGCACACGCGGAAAGCAGAAGAGTGATCAGCGCAAGCAAAAGAACAGGCCGGTGAAGTCCGTTTTCGATTCCGATCATGATGCGCTCCTTATAAAAAATATTCGGGCCTTGCGACCCGAATCCTATCACACCCCAGCCATGTCATGATTTACAGTTACTTCTTACGATTTTCTTTAACATAACGCGATGCCCCAATGATTCCCAGGAAGAGTCCGGTCATGGACGCCGTATAAGAAAAGAAATTCAAAAAGAAAGTGGATGGGAGAATCTGAATCACCATCAGGAGCGGAAAAATCACTCCCATCATGGATAAAATGAAACCAAGCAAAATCAATTGCCAGGGACGCATTCAAGTGTTATTGATAAAGCCAGCAAGCCACAAGATGACCTGGCTCGGGCTCAAAATCCGAAGGCTCTTTGACCTCGCACAAACCTTTGATGGCTTTGGAGCAGCGCGGATGGAAACGACAGCCGGTCGGCGGATTCACCAAGCTGGGAGGCTCACCAGGCGGAAGCTCTTTGAACGTTTCCGCGTTCTTCGCATCCGGTTCGGATGTGCCGGTGAGCAAAGCCATGGTGTAAGGATGGAGCGGATGATCCAACACCTGACGCACATTGGCCTTTTCGACCAAGTTGCCAGCGTACATCACAAAGATGCGTTCGGAAAAATAACTGACTGTAGAAAGATCGTGCGTGATATAGATAACCGATAGATTATGCGATTCCTGCAGGCCGCGCAACAGCTTGAGAATCTCCACGCGCACCGATGCATCTAGCATGGAGACAGGTTCGTCAGCAACTAGGAATTTCGGTCCCATGATCATGGCGCGCGCGATCACCACGCGTTGTTGTTGCCCGCCGCTCAACATATGCGGGAACTTCTCGAGGAAATCCTCCACCGGCGTGAGCTTTACTTCGTCCATCGCCTTGCGGATGCGCTGGTTGCGCTCTTCCTTGTCCTTGATGCCGCCGATGATTAGAGGCTCTTCCAGAATCCGTTGAACATTCATGAAAGGCGGAAGAGCGCCGTATGGATCTTGTTGAACATAACCAACATGGGAGTGATACAAATGCAAACCCTTGCCATCCAGCTCAGCCAAATCTTTATCGTCAAAGATAACTTTTCCTTTGGTCGGCTTGTAAAGTGCCAGGATGGTTTTCATCAGGCTCGATTTTCCGCATCCGCTTTCGCCGACAACGGCAATCGCTTCGCCCTGATGTACATCGAATGTCACGCCGTCGACCGCTTTCACGTAACCGGCGCGGCCGAATCCAAAACGCCGCAACTCAAACCAAACGTGCAAGTCGTCTATGGACAATAATACTTTTCTTGTATCGTTATTTACATCTCGTGTTTGAACAGTGGAAACCATTAGAATGCTCCCATCAGGCATACAACCAGCATTTGACTTTGCGTTCATCTTTCTCGACCACCGGCGGATCTTGAACACATTTTTCGAAGCGAGCCGGACAACGATCGGCAAAGCGACAGCCCTTAGGTAAATTTATCAGACTGGGCGGCCTGCCGGTAATGAATTCAGGCTCCTTCGTGCCATGGAGTCTCGGGACGCTGGCCATTAATTTTTGCGAATACGGATGAAGCGGTTTATCAAAGAAGCGATAAGCGTCGCTCATTTCAACAATTTGCCCGGCATACATCACGGCTACATCGTCAGCCAATTCGCTGGATGTAGCAATATCGTGCGTAATCAAAATAAAACTGATTCCCAATTCTTTCTTAAGCCGCTTCAATACATTGAAGATATTGGCCTGAGTTAAGACATCTAAAGCAGAAGTCGGCTCATCCAGAATGATCAAGATTGGAGATGTGACCAACGCCATTGCAATTGCCACGCGCTGACGCATCCCGCCGCTTAACTCAAATGGATAGCGGCTAATGAAATCCTCTGGAACTCCAACATACTGGAACATCTTTTTCACCAGGGAAAGCGCTTCTTTTTTGTCCACACC